>DASXVL010000616.1:0-15908 GCA_036504255.1 Armatimonadota bacterium
TGATAACGCCTCGAAATCCTTTCGCGAGCGACGAAAAAATCTGACGCTCGCTCGATGACCGAGAATCGTCAAACAGCCTCTTAGAGGCAAATCCCCATGGGTAGCATGTTATTCCTAGCCCTGATCATTGTGCTGGTGAGCGGTCTCATCGCCTACATCGGCGATTTGGTCGGTCGCAAGATGGGTCGTAAGCGCCTCACCTTGATGGGCCTCCGCCCACGCCATACCGCCATTGTGATCTCCGTCGGCGTCGGCATGCTAATTGCCTTACTCACCCTCTCTGCCGCGTTGCTGGTGAACAAGAGCGTCCGCGACGCCTTCTTTACGCCGTTGGAACAGTTGAAAAGCGACCTGGTCACGCAACAGCGTGCCGTGCAGGATAGCCAGCGCGCGCTGAACGCCGCACGGCAGGAAACGGAAAAGACGCAAGCCCAAGTGGCCAACCAAACCCAGGAATTGGCGCAGTTGAATCAAGCGTTGGATGTGTCGAAGCAGAAACGCCAGCAGGTACACGTGCTGTTACTGCGTGCAAAGCTGCAGCTCACCGATATCTCTGCGCGCCTGAAGGTGAAGGATAGCGAATTACGCGCGAAGCGCACGGCGCTCGAAGAAGCAAAAGGTGGGCTGTCTCGCGCCAAGGAGGAACTCACCCTGGCGCAAGCCGAATTTGCCCGCGTCAGCAAGGATTTGACGGCATCCCAGGAGCAGTTGCAGAGCTCAAAGGAGCAGCTGCGTGTGTCGCAAGAACAGCTCAAGACATCGCAGGAGCAATACCGGGTGTCGCAAGAGCGGGTGAAAGCTTCGCAGGATAGCTTGTTGGACCTCAATAAGAAGGTTCGTGAAATCAATGATACGCGGTTTGCGTTGGAAGATAAGATCGCCAGTCTCAATGAAGATGTCGTAACGTTGAATAAGGATATCAAGGCGCTCAGCGTATTTGCCAGTATCGGCTTTTCGCCGTTGTCGTTTACTTATGGCCAGGAGATCGTGAGTGGGATCATCCCCACCACGGGGAGCGAGAAGGATCGACGTGCATTACTCTCTCGTTTGCTGCAGGTCGCCGAAACCGTGGTGCGTCAGCGCAGCGTCGAGCTTCCCAAAGATTCCGCCGCGCTCCTGTTTATCGCCGGTGGCCAGGAAAACCTGGCGCATGTCTCGGCCAAAGATGCCATTGATACCATCATGCAGCGCGTCAATGCCATGAAAGATACCGACGCGGTGGTCATCCGCCTGGCCCCCGTCAATAATGTCCCCATCAACGGCCCGGCATTCATCGCCATTGACCGCTTGGATCTCGCCCCCAATACCCTGGCATATTCCGCCGGGAGCGCGGTCACCAAGGTGGACATGGACATCGAATCGCAGACGACGACGGCCGATATTCTCGGCACACTGGCCGACGATCTGCTGCGCGAGAAATTACCGAGCGCCTTGCGCGCCAAAGGGATGTTGTCTATCTCCCGTCGCTTTGATGCCCGGCGTGAGGATGCCGTGCTGGATGCCTCGACCCCCACCGTTTCCTGGACATCCCTGATGGCGGCCGCCGAGAAGGCCAGGGCCTATCGCGGCAAGGTCAGCCTGATCGCCCGCTCACGCACCAACGTGACCATTTACGGCCCGTTGTGTATAGACATTGACGTTGTACCTGCACTGTAGGTTCGCATGGATATGCTGGAAATGAGTGAGCGTCCGCCATTGCTCGCCGTGGATCCGGGACGTGAGAAATGCGGGGTGGCCATCGTCACCTACGCGCGCGAGGTGCTGGAGCGTGAAATTATCGCTGCGCGCGATCTTCCGCTACGTGTGGCTTATCATGTGGGACGCTACGGCATCGACCTGATCGTGATGGGGGACCGGACGGGCGCGCGTGACGTGCGCGACGCACTGCGCAAGTCCGGGTTTCAGTTGGAGATCGCCTTTGTCGATGAGGACCGCTCCAGCATTCTCGGCCGCCGCCGTTTCCTCCTCGCAAACCGCGGCATCGGGCTCAACCGCTTCCTGCCCATCGGCCTGCGTACCCCTGACCGCCCGTTCGACGACTATGTCGCCGTCATCCTCGCGGAACGCTATCTGGATGGCTCACGCTCAACACGCTTGCGACGTTCACGCGGCTGTTAAGCCGATGCCGCCGCTGTTACTGGAGACCGTGTAATGCGCCGGTCTCCATGTAGTAAATGCGCTTGCCGATATTTGTGAGATGATCGGCCAGCCGCTCCAGCGCATGCAACACCATCAGCAGGGAGACGCCATCCGCCACCATGGCCGGATTCGTGCGCATGGTCTCCACTAACTGTGCGCGCATGGTGGCATAGCGTTGATCCACCTGCTCCTCATAGCGCATCACACGGAAGGTCTGCTCGAGGCTACGATTGGCAAAGGCGCCCAGCACTTCACGCAGCATGCGCTTGAGCGCTTGTTCCAGTTGCGGCAATTCCGTCAGGTAGCGACTACTGCCCGGTATGGTGAGGCGCGTGGACGTCTCGGCGATCTCTGCCGCGTAGTCGCCGGCCCGTTCGAAATCGGCGATAATTTTGATGAGGGTGGTAATCGTGCGCAGGTCGCGCGCCATCGGTTGCTGGCGCGCCAGCAGGTTGAGACATTTATTTTCGATGTTCAGCTTATACTCATCAACGATCCCATCCAGACGTCGTGTCTCCTCGGCGAGCGTGACGCTCTGGGTGGTTAAGGCCTCCAATGCCTTATGCAACATTTGCTCGATGACACTCCCCATCCAGAGCAAATCCTGCTCCAAGGCATGGAGTTCTTCGGCAAAGACGGTGCGGGTGAGTTCACTCATCGGCGACTCCTCTCTCCTGTCAGGGGGCGCAGTGTGCACGGGCGCGGGCCGGTCCGCATCAACCAAAGCGGCCCGTGATGTAATCCTCGGTGCGCGAATCACCCGGTTGCGTGAAAATTTTGTCGGAGCGATCGAACTCCACTAACTCGCCATTCAGGAAAAAGCCCGTATTGTTCGACACCCGCGCGGCTTGCTGCATATTGTGCGTGACAATGATGATCGTGTATTTGGCCGTCAATTCCTGCATGAGATCTTCAATTTTCAAGGTGGAGATCGGGTCGAGCGCGGAGGCCGGTTCATCCATAAGCAAAATTTCCGGTTCCACGGCCAGTAGGCGGGCGATGCAGAGTCGTTGCTGTTGTCCGCCGGACAACGCAAAGGCGGATACCCGGAGCTTGTCTTTTACTTCGTCCCACAACGCCGCACCGCGTAAACTGTTTTCCACGAGTTCCCGTACGGCAGATTTATCGCGATTCCCGTGGATGCGCGGCCCATACGCGACATTATCAAAAATGGACATGGGGAAGGGGTTAGGGCGTTGAAAGACCATGCCGATCCGCTTGCGCAGTTCCACGACATCCGTCCCCTGGGCGAGGATATCTTGTCCATGGAGTTGCACGGACCCGGTCGCGCGCGTGCCCGGAATGACGTCGTTCATGCGGTTCAGGCAGCGTAAAAAAGTGGATTTCCCACAGCCAGAGGGACCGATCAATGCCGTGATCTCCCGCGCGGTGATGTCCATGGAAATGTGATGCAGCGCCTGTGTGGCGCCGTAGAACATTTCCAGGTCCGTGATGCTAATGAGGGGCATGCTGGCCCCCTTGCGCAGCGGAGGCTGGGAAATCTCCGTGGTGATGACAGACCGGGGCGTGTCATCGACACTGCTCTGGGCGAGACGCAGACCTACCATGATTGTTTCCTCCGGTAATGCACGCGGATCAACGCCGCGGCCAGATTCATGCTTAACACGAGCAAGAGCAGGGTCAGCGCCGTACCCCATTGAATACGCGGTGGCGCATCAGGCACCTGGGTGGAGATGATGAACAGGTGGTAGGGGAGGGCCATGACTTTATCGAGGAGCGACTTGGGCAGGTGCGGCATGTAGAAGGCTGCGGCGGTGAACATAATGGGCGCGGTCTCGCCCGCCGCACGACTGATGCCCAGGATGGCCCCGGTGATGATGCCCGGTAATGCGTTGGGCAATACCACGCGGCGTACGGTCTGCCACTTGGTCGCCCCTAAGGCGAGACTGGCTTCACGGAAGCTGCGCGGCACCGAGGTAAGCGCCTCTTCCGCCGCGACGATAATCACCGGGAGGATGAGCAAGGCCAGCGTCAGCGAACCCGCCAGGATGCACTCATGTTTAATGAGAAACACGAAGACGCCCAGCCCGAAGAGGCCATACACGATAGAGGGTACGCCGGCCAGGTTCACAATAGCCAGGCGCACCATGCGCGTGAACAGCCCGGGTTTCGCGTATTCCGACAGGTAGATGGCCGAGAGCATGCCAAGAGGCAAGGCGATCAAAATGGTGCACGCAACCAAGTCGAGTGTCCCGATGATCGGAGACAGAATACCGCCTTCACGCATGCCATGCGTCGGCATTTGCGTGAGGAACTGCCAACTTAACGCCTGCCATCCACGGCTCGCCAGAAAATAGACCACGAGTACGACGGGCACGACGACGATAAACGTCGCGCCACGTAACAGCGAAAAGGCCACGGTTTGAGCGACAGATCGATTCATATGTTATCTCCGGCTGCGCTGCAACGCGATGTCGGCGATCAGGTTGATCGCGAAGGTGATGAGAAAGAGCACGGTACCGAGCGCAAAGAGTACGTAGTAGTGGGTATCGTTTTGCACGGTCTCACCCATTTCCGCAGCGATGGTCGCCGTCAGGGTGCGTACCGGTTGCAAGAAGCCGAGGCCTTGATGCCAATTAGGCAGAATCGCGGCATTACCGGTGACCATCATTACCGTCATGGTCTCGCCAATGGCGCGGCCAATGCCGAGCATGACCGAGGCGAGGATACCGTTGCGCGCGGCGGGCACGACAACATGGCTAATGGTTTGCCATTTCGTAGCGCCGAGCGCCATAGAGGCTTCACGAAACTGCTGCGGTACTGCATGCAGGGCGTCCTCGGAAATGGAGATAATCGTCGGCATGGCCATAAAGGCCAGCATAATGGCCCCGGTGAGTGCGGTGAGGCCGCCCTGCGCCAGATGGAATTTTTGCTGAATGAAGGGCACCAGTAAAACCAGTCCAAGAAATCCGATGACGACGGAAGGTATCGCTGCCAGCGTCTCAATGGTGGGCTTGAGAATTTCACGCACGCGCTCGTTGGCTATTTCACCAATATAGACGGCTGCGGCCACGCCAATGGGCACACCGACGATGATCGCGCCGATGGTGACCTGCAGCGAACCGAGGATCAAGGGCAACATGCCGTACTCATCACTGTTCGGGTACCAGGATTGTCCGGTCAGCAATGGAAGCAGATGAACGGCTTTTAGTGCGGGTAACGCATCGCGGAGCAGGAAGACGAAAATTAAGAGGACGGTGATGATGGTGATCCCCCCGCTGAGGAGGATGAGCTTTTCCATCGCGAATTCATGTAGTGCGGCGAGCTTTCTGTGGATGTTCATAATGCGTCCGGCTCCCAATGGCCCGGTCACGACCGGGTACTTTGTAACCGCGATAACGCGGTGGATTCGTCGGTAGGGACGTAGCTGTGCGCTACGTCCCTACCGGCAGTAGCATCCCAGGCCCACGTTATTTCATAGAAACGTAGCCCTGCTCTTCGACGATTTTTTGTCCTTCGGCGCTGCGCATGAAGTTGATGTAGCTCGCGGCAATGCCTTTGGGCTTACCGGCCGTGTAGATCAGCAACGGGCGGGAGAGGGGGTACTTGTGCACGCGCACATTGGCGTCGGTCGGCTCGATGGCCGGCTTGCCGGCTTCCGCGGCGACCGGGACGATCTTGATGTGTCCCTGGCCCTTGAAGTACGCCACGCCGCCGTAGCCGATGGCGTTCGGATTGTTGTGGACTTCCTGCTGGATCGCCTTGGTGGAGGGCATCAGCAGTGCGGTTTGCGCATACTTCTGACCACCCAGCACTTCATCCTGGAAATAGACGTAGGTGCCGGAACTGCTCTCCCGGGAGAGGATCGCGATCGGGGCGTCTTTCCCGCCCACTTCTTTCCAGTTCTTGATGGCGCCGGTATAGATGCCTTTCAACTGGGCGATGGTCAGCGTCTTGACCGGATTGGCGGTATTGACGGCAATCGACACGCCGTCGAGGGCCACTTCCGTCGCCACCGGAATGAAGTTGCGCTGCTTGCACTGCTGAATTTCTTTCGGCTTCATGAAGCGCGAGGCGTCGCAGATGTCGGTGATGCCGTTGATCAGCGCGGAGATGCCGGTGCCGGAGCCGCCGCCCTGGACGGAGATGTCCACGCCCGGGGTCTTTTTCATGTAGGCCTCGGCCCACGCCTGCGCCAGGTTCACCATCGTGTCGGAACCTTTGACGGTCAGCGAGTTCGCCGCGTGTGCCGGGGTACCCAGCAAGCCGATGCTGCCAACTACGGTGAGGGCCACTAGGGTCAGCATTGAGAGAATCCGTTGTTTCATGGTGTCGTTCCTTTCAAAGTGATAACGAGTGATCGTCGTTAGAACAGGGTGATCAACTCGGCGGTTACCGTGCGATTTTTTGAAGAGTTATTCTCCTGGTCGATGTTCTGGTAGAATAATTTGAGGCGCGTCGCGGAATCCAGTGCGCGAATCCAGCCGAAGTTCCAGGCGGCGGATTTGCCGATGGTGGCGGCTGTGGCCTGGTCTTTCTGCACGTCGTACATGAGGACCGCGGTATCGCGCTTGGTGAAGTTATGCGCCAACTGGGCGTAGTAGCCCCATTTGCCACTGGTATCCTGGCCGGAGATGTATTCGGCTTTCAGGGTGGTGTTCTGCAGGTAGTACTGGGCATCGAGGCCGAAACGCTGCGTTTCCGTCTGCGCGCCGGTCGTGCCTGCTTTGCCACTATAGAAGGAGACGCCGGTATCCAGCGTGTTCCCGAAACTCTTGCGTACGCGGCCAACGAAGGCCTTGTCGTGATTGTTGTCCGTCACGTTGGCGCCCGCGCCATAACCGTTCATGGCGGCGACTTCGACAAAGAAGGGGTAGTCAAGGCCGGAGTTGAGCTTCACGCCCCGGTCATATTCGACGGCATCGAAGAGCGTTTTTACGATCTGGGCATTCTCCGGGGTTTCGCGCACGGAGGAAGACTGCACCAGTTGATAGCCGAACGGGGTGAGGAACTGCCCGGCGGTGACGGCGTAGTTCTTTGACGCATTGCCATCGCCCAGCGTATAGGTAATATACGCGTCTTTCGTCGTGACGTTGTACTTGCCGCGGGTCCCGGCGTCAGTGTTGCCTTTGGTATCGCCGCCCAGATCGAACTGGATCACGGCGGTGGTGTTGTCGGTCGGGGTACCGGTGATTTTTAGGCGGGAACGTTTCACGTCAAAGGTGTTCGTGGTGGTGCCGACGCCGGCGTTGTTTTTCTTGTCGACATCCTGATAGCGTACTTGCGTGTAGCCGGAGACCTTAATGGTTTTGAGCTTTTTGACATCGCCGATGGTCGTTTGGATTGACCCTTCCGGCTCGGCCAGGGCTTCTTTGAGCACCTGAATCTGATTCTCAAGTTCCTGGATGCGCTCCTCGACGGTCTTAGTGGCGGCAGGTGCAGCGGTCGTGGCGTCCTGTGCCCATGTTCCCAGGGCGCCTCCCAGCAGCAATGACAGACATACGAATGGTACGGCGTGTTTCAATGTTGCCTCCTTTCAAAGGCTATGCATGTGATAGGAGCGAGTGTGCCGCGTTGTGCGCGGCGAATATCAACTGTCCTTCACGTGCTACTTTATCTGAGGAAGCTTACAGCAATCTTGCCTGCCGTTTAGCGCGGGGTTAACTTTCGCGTGGCGGTGGAGGGAATGTATAGCTATGGAAGCCGTGTATTGTTAGAGGCTATTTGAAGATTTTCGCCCCTCGAGTGAGCGCCAGATTTTCTCGTCGCTCGCGAAAGGATTTTGGGGCGTTATCATTGCTCGATAAGGTGAGAAATCCTGACAAAGAGCCACGGGAAAAGATGGCGCTCACTCGAGGGGCGTGAATCTTCAAACAGCCACTTAGGCGAAAGCGCGGTGGAGCACGAGCGCGCCGCCGAGATAGCGTTCAATGTGAATGTCATGTAGACCGGCGTTGGCCATGATCGCGGCGACGGCCTCGGGCCCAGGGTACCGGCGTACTGAGGCAGGAAGGTAGTGGTAGGCCGCGGCATCGACGCCAAATATGCGAGCGGCCAGCGGGGGCACATGGGAGAAGTAGAGAAAAAAGAGCGCCGCAAGCCAGGGAACGGTTGGGCAGTTGATCTCCAGCGACACCACGCGTCCGCCCGGTTGGGCCACGCGGCGCATCTCGGCGTACAGGCGTTCCAGGCTGGCGACATTACGATTGCCAAAGGCGATGGTGACCGCGGAGAATTGCGCGTCGGCAAAGGGCAGTGCCAGCGCATCGCCTTGCACGTAGCTGAGGCGCGGATCATGCCGCCTGGCCACTGCGAGCATGTTGGCGCTGGCGTCCAGTCCGACCGCCCGCGCGCCGTGGCGTGCCAACAAGCGCGTGACATCGCCCGTGCCGCAACAGAGGTCGAGGCAGAGATCGTGCGGCTGTAGCGCACAAAGCGCCACCAGCCGTCGTCGCCACCACGCGTCCAGTCCCAGGCTCATAACGCGGTTGAGCAAGTCGTAGCGGCTCGCGATGCGATCGAACATCGCCCGGTTCGCATCGGCTTTCTCCTGGCGGTCCTCAGCACTGGCGGGGTATTGGTCCATGGGCTCACTTTACACGCTATGGAGCGAGGGGACGGCGGCTAATGACACCAGCGGGTCGGTTGGCGCGGCCGTCGGCGCATCCAGCACCTGAATGCTCATGGCGATTTCCGTGCAGTTGGTGAATTTGGGGCAGCGCACGCATTCGCTCCAGACCTTACGCGGCAGGCTGTTGCGGTCAACGACCTGGAAGCCCTGCGCCGCAAAAAACTCCGGTTGATAGGTCAGGCAAAACAGCGTGGAGATACCCAGCGCGCGCGCATCCGCGATGCAGGCTTCGATGAGCCGATGGCCATACCCCATACGCCGGCATTCCTCGGCGACCGCCACGCTTTTCACTTCGGCCAGGTTGGCCCAGTTGATATGGACCGCCGCGCACCCGACAATGTCACCGTCATCATCGAGTACGACGAAGTCACGCAGCGTTTCATAGAGTTCATGTAAAGCGCGGGGCAACATCTCATCGCGCTCGGCATAGCGGTTGATCAACCGCTGCATGCCAAGCACATCCGCGACGCGCGCTCGTCGAAGTTGGGCACTCATGCGTACATTGTACCAAAAAGCCCAGGGATGGCGGTAGCCCGCCCTATTTGTGAGGTAGAAGTCCTGCGGATCAAGGTTATTGTCGATTGTATCGTGCAACCATGCGTCGGCGAAGTCGTTACACTGTATTGTCTGTCACGCGAAACCGCTTGTCCATGCGACGGCATCAGACGCGTGCGCGGAGAGGGGATGATATGGCGGTCGCCACATACACATATCTGTTGGTAGGCGGAGGATTAGCCGGTGCCTCGGCCTGCAAAGGCATTCGCGAACATGATGCCGAGGGATCGATCCTGCTCATCGGCAGCGAGGCGCACGATCCCTATAATCGCCCGCCGTTGACGAAAGATTTATGGACGGGGAAAAAGCAGTTGGATGGCATCTTCGCCAATCCGAAAGCCTATTATGCCGAGCAGCAGGTGGAATTGAAACTCGACTGCGAGATAGTGGCATTGGATAGCCAGCAGAAGATAGTGACGGATAATCGGGGGGCGCAGTATCACTACGAGAAACTGTTGCTCGCCACCGGCGGCACGCCGCGCCATCTGGAAATACCCGGTGCGGAGATGGAGGGCATCTGCTACTACCGCTACCTCGACGATTATCTGACAATTCGTCCCGCTGCAGTGCAGGGCACGTCGGCGGTGGTTGTGGGGGGTGGCTTCATCGGCTCGGAGATCGCCGCCGCGTTGGCCATGCAGGGGGTGCAGGTGACGATGATTTTCCCCGAGCCCTATCTGGTTTCCCGCGTCTTCCCCGCGGCGCTGGGAGGCGCGCTCACCGCGATGTACCGGCAGCGTGGCATCACCATCCTGATAGGTGATGCGCCTACCGCCTTCGAGAAGCGCGGCGAGCGTTTTGTCACGCACACCAAACAGGGGCAGGCGGTCGAATCGGATCTGCTCATTGTTGGCGTAGGCATCACGCCCAATGTCCAGTTGGCGCAGATGACGCGTCTCGCCGTGGCGAACGGCATTGTGGTGAATGAGTTGCTGCAGGCCTCTGACCCTGCTGTCTATGCCGCGGGCGATGTCGCGTTTTTTCCGTACGAGGTGTTGGGGCAGCAGATGCGCGTGGAGCATTGGGATAACGCATTGAACCAGGGCGCGTATGCCGGTCGCAACATGGCAGGGGCCGCCGTGCCCTACACCTATATGCCCTACTTTTTCTCTGACCTGTTCGATTTCGGTTACGAGGCGGTCGGCGACGTCAATACCAAGCTGGAAACCTTCGCCGATTGGGAGCAGGAGAACGAAACCGGGGTGATTTACTATCTGAAGGACGGCAAATTGCGCGGCGTCATGCTCTGCAATGTCTGGAATAAAGTGGATGCCGCGCGCGAACTCATTCAGCGTGGAGCGCGCGTCACCCCCGAGTCATTGCGCGGCGCCATTCGCTCGAAGAAAAGTGAAGCGGCGTAAGGATCATCCACCGCAGGAGGAGCATACGGATATGGCATTATTTGAAGAGCACTGCGCCCCCATCGAGAAGGGCAGTTCCCCGATGGACACGGACGAGGCGAGCGCGCTGGCGACGGAAATACCGGCGTGGACGCTACGCGACGCGGCCCTCACGCGTGAGTGGACGTTAAAGGATTTTCGCGCAGCGATGGCAATGGTCGACCACGTCGCGGATCTTGCGGAGGAGGAACAGCACCACCCGGATATCTATGTTTCCTACAACAAGGTACGCCTGGAACTCTCCACCCACAAAATCGGTGGTCTTTCGCGCAATGATTTTATTCTCGCGGCAAAAATCGACCGCATCGGATAGGCTGACACCATGGGACGACGAGCACTGCAGGGGAAGACCGCGCTCATTACCGGCGCCGGCAAACGCATAGGCCGAGAAACGGCGCTGGCGTTTGCTGCCGTTGGCGCGAACGTCGTGATTCATTACCGCAACTCATCAGACGAGGCGGAGAGCCTTTGTGACACGGTGCGCCGCCTCGGGGTGCAGGCATGGCCGCTACAGGCGGACTTCGCCCAGCCACATGACGAGGAAACGCTGTTTGCGCAGGCGGTGGAAGCGGCTGGCCCAATCGATATCCTGGTCAATAGCGCCTCCATTTTCCCCCTGAACACGCTGGCCACCATGCAATTTGCCGACCTGATGGAAAATATGCGTATTAACGCGTGGGCTCCGTATGCGCTTGGACGTGCCTTTGCCCAACAGGCGCACGACGGGGCCATCATCAACCTGCTCGACTCCCGCATCAAAGGCTATGATTGGCGGCACGTGGCCTACATGATGAGCAAGCATGTGCTGGCGCAATTGACGCGCATGATGGCGTTGGAGTTTGCCCCGAAGATCACCGTTAACGGGGTCGCGCCCGGCCTCATCCTTCCGCCACCGGGCAAGGACCATAGCTATATTGACAACATGACCTCGACCGTGCCCTTGTTGCGGCATGGCGCGCCGGAAGATATTGCCGATGCCATCATATTTCTGGCACAGAGCGACTATATCACCGGCGACGTCATCTACGTGGACGGCGGCAGACATTTGCAGGAGTATCTCAGTGGACCGAATCCTCATTAAAGACCTGCTCACGCGCTGTGTGATCGGCGTGAACGAGGGCGAACGGCGTAACAAGCAGGACGTACTCATCAATATTGCCCTCCAGGTGGATCTGCGTACGCCCGGGCGGACGGATCAACTGGACGACACGGTGAACTACAGTGCGTTAAAAAAGCGCATTCTCGCTATGGTGGATAACTCCAGTTTCTATCTCGTCGAGGCGCTGGCCGAACACATCGCCGAGTTGTGTCTGGAGGAACCGTTGGTCGCCCAGGTTCAGGTCACGGTGGAGAAGCCGACGGCACTGCGTTTCGCGCGCAGCGTGGGTGTGGATATTCTGCGGGAGCGGGCATAACGCATGGCACGCGTCTTTCTCGGCGTCGGCGCGAATATACACCCGGAAGTAAATATTCTGGCCGCGCTACAACGACTGCAGGAGCAGGTGATGGTGGTGGGCGTCTCAACCTTCTACCTGACGGCCCCCATCGGACATCCCGAACAGCCGCCCTTCGTCAATGGGGTCGTGGAGGCGCTGACCGATCTGCCGCCTTGGGAGCTGAAGTACACCGTGCTGCGACCCATCGAATCCGCATTGGGGCGGCGGCGGAGCGATGATGCCTACGCCGCGCGTCCTATTGATCTCGATCTGCTGCTCTACGACGAGGTGGTCGTATCATCGGCCGAGTTGGCGCTCCCGGACCCGGACATCACACGGCGCGCGTTTCTGGCCATTCCGCTCTGTGAATTAGCGCCGGATATCGTCCTGCCCGGTTCCCGTCAGGGCATTTGCGCTCTCGCCCAGGCGTGCCCGGCGACACCGATGGAGGCGCTCCCGGTGTTGACCGCGCAATTACGCGAACTCATTAGCCGACCAATTGGACGGAAAGAGAGACAAGTATGAACCTGCAACGCATCGAAGCCCTGACCACAGAACTACTCAGCGAAATTGGAGAAAATCCGGAGCGCGAAGGCCTGCTGCGTACGCCGCACCGCGTGGCCGCTTCCTATGAGTTTTTAACGTCAGGCTACCGCGTCGATATCGACACACTGATCAACGGCGCGATCTTCACCCAGGAGGACAAAGCGAAAAATATGATCATCGCGCGCGATATCGAACTCTACAGCCTGTGCGAGCACCACATGCTGCCCTTCTACGGGCGCTGTCACATCGGCTATATCCCGAACGGCAAAGTCTTCGGCTTGAGCAAACTGGCGCGCGTGGTCGATATGTACGCGCGCCGCCTGCAGATTCAGGAACGTTTGACCGAGCAAATCGCCCACATGATAATGGATACCATCGACCCCGAAGGCGTTGGCGTCATCATCGAGGCGCATCACCTGTGCATGATGATGCGCGGCGTGCAAAAACAGAATTCCGCTATGGTCACCTCGTCCGTACTCGGCAATTTTCGCTCCTCTGCGGCGACGCGCGGCGAGTTCCTCACGCTTATCGGACGGCAGATCTGAGGTCGCGCGGCGTTTGCAGTTTAGGCTTGTAACGATATTCCTTCCTTTCTTTGTTAGAGAGTTGGTAAGTGTTCAGCCCCCCGGTTGACGCGAGTTCGCTCCTCACGCATACTCGCTACGTGAGGAGCACTCTACGGGTTCATGGTTGGGGGTTTGGGGGTTAGATGGTGATGAGCGCAGGCAGGGGCGCATCATGGAGCGTGGCCACCAACGCCTCGGTGAGATAGGTCAACGCATTGGTCCCCTGTTGGCGACAGGTGGCGATGGTGGTTAGGATGCGTTCGACGTACCGACTTCCCGCGCTGGTCTGCGTGCCGAGGGTGCGGTCACGTTTCATGACACCGCGCCGTTGTGACCGTTCCGCCACATTATTCGTCGGCGCAACCCCCTCCACGCGGAGGAAGGTCCAGAGGGCGGGTTCGAGCTTCAGCAGGTTGGCGCACACCGTTTTCGTCTTCGGATCCGCCGTGTGCCCTTCCCGCAAGCTGGCGGCGATGGCGGCACGGACCGGCTGCAGGGTGGCGCCGAGTGCGGCGAACGTGAGCGTGCCGTCTTGGTACTGCCGCCAAGCGGCAAAGAGCCGGTCGGTTTGCGCGAGGAGTTCCTGCCCAAGGCGCTGGGCGATCGGATCGCTCCGTTCGCTGACGGCCAGGAAATCGCGGTCGAGGTGCGCCCAACAGAGTTGGCGGGCGGAGAGCGGCAGCCAGTTATATGCGCCATGCCGGTCGGTGACGACCACGGTGTCGTAGTCCGTCGCGGTCGCCGCCACGCCGAGCAGTTCCTTGGCGACGGCCTGGGCGCGGCTGCGGCGAATGAGGTAGACCGTGGCGTCCGGGGTGGTCGCCGACCAGAGCCAGCCGCGCTTGAGCGGGGTCGTCGCGGGCTGATCGGGATCCGGGTCCCGGCGTTGCGGCCAGCCGGACTCGTCAAGGTGTTTCACCGGGGCCTGCTGGACGGCGGCCTGCACGGCGGCGACCGGCTCTGCCAGCACGGCGCTCATCGCCTGTTCGACGGCACAGACGGAGGCGGCCGACAGCGGCAGACCGTACAGGTCGCGCAAGAGTGTGGCCACGGCCCGTTTGGCCAAGTGATATTGGCCGGTGAGCAGGGTGATGAGCGCCTGCGCGCGCGGCCCCAGGGTGAGGGCAGGTACACCGGCGGGACGGTCGGCCCGAATCGTCGCGCCGCAGTCCGGACAGGGGCAATGCGCCAACTGATACTCGGTGATCAGCGGGGGGATCGGCGGCAGTTCGAAGACCTGGTGCCGCCACGGCGCGCCGGTCGTCGGGGCATCGGCAGCAAAGACATGGCCACACGGACAGGCCGACGGCGTCACCACGATGGGCGGTGTGGACAACTGCGCGGGGGGCACGAGCGGACGGGTGACGCCCCGATGGCCGCGTTGCCCACCGGGTTTGCGTCCGGTGGCCTGTTTCCGTCGCGGTTTTTTGTGCTGGAGGCGATCTTTCGACGGCGGGGTGGAGGAATTCCGCGAGGAGGTGCGGCTTTTCTCGTCAAGCGCCGCCTTCTCCTCCCATAAGCGGCGCAGTGCGCGTCGGACGGATTCGGGGGTTTTCTCCCAATCGTCAGGCGGGATCTCGAAGCGCAACAGCGTCTGTTCATGTATTGTCGTAGCCATAACAAAGAGTATTCGACGACCGATAGAGCATTACCTTGGTGGTTATATAATAATGTTGTGAATTCTTTTGGAAAACTTGTCCCCAGGCAGGGGGAGGCTGAACACTTACGAGAGTTGATAGAGCGTTAGAGGGAGAGTACAATTGGCTATGTTGGTTAATAGCGAGGTGCATATTTTGTTTGACGACAACGATGAGCTTGAATTCCCGAAACAGACGGACAGTTTGTTTACCCATCTTGGAGAGCCTGATGATATTGCTGACTTACGATGGCGAGCAGGTAAATCATTCAAACGAAGCAAACATAACCCAGAATATATGCATTTACCCGGAACATATGCAGACGGTTACAGAATGGCTGCAGAAATAATAGCGCGGAGAATATTTAACGACGGTTATGATGAATTCCTATGCAGCAATGACCTCGATATTCTCTTTTATCCAATCGCATATTTGTATCGACATCATATAGAGCTACGATTGAAAGAAATTATTGAGCTAGGAAATAAACGGTATGACAGCGACAATACAAATGACTCGATCATTAAAAATTATTATATACATAATCTGAAAATTCTTTGGAAATATAGTCGACAAATTATCGATTACAATTTCTCCGAAATATCAAACCATAAAGTTGATTTGGATATTGTCGGGAAACTTATACTTGAATTGCATAAGCATGATGAGAGATCTGAAGGGTTTAGGTACCATATTAGCAGGGGTGTCCCAAAACAAGCTGTAGCGGGTTCATGTAAAGACAAGGAGGAACCAAAACAAACTTTAGCCGGCATAGATGTCGTAAATGTGAGGAATTTTATTGATGTTATGGATCGTTTGGCTAACTTCCTGTATTGCATCTCGCTCGATATCAGCGAAATGATATCGAGCACTGAATAGCTTGTTTTTGATGTTGCCTTATTCCTGGGGTGACCCGCGACTGACTAGCAGCCAAGCCGCAAGTCCTTAGCACCGTTTGGAAGGGTTCGAGCTGCAGCGAGTCCCGCTCTCCCGAAGGCTGGGAACGGCGGGACTCGCTACGCTCGAACCCTTCCAAA
>DASXVL010000617.1:0-2083 GCA_036504255.1 Armatimonadota bacterium
GCGCCCACCAACGCCGACTGGACGCCCCCCGCGTAGGCGTCCAGTCGGCTGCAATCAAACGACAGCAGGATTATTCGCAGCCGGGAGCCGGGGCCACACTCTCGCCCTGCACGGAACTGCGCTGCCCGGCATCAATCACGCCGATGACGCGGCGCGCTTGCTCCGGCTTCACCGCCAATTCCTCGCCCAGCAACAGGTGGTCGGCCACATTGCGGTAGTACTGCGTATCGCCGTACCCCGGCAGCGTGACCTTCACCGTACTGTCCAGACGCACGCCGGAGGTGTAACTCACCAGTTGGATCTCATTGCTGCCATGCGCCAATTCGATCGCCCCTTGCGTGCCCATAATACGCCATTTCGGCCCGGAGAGCGCGGCGATGCTCGACGTCAGATACTCCGCCGTCGCACCGTTGGCAAAGCGAATATACACCTGTCCGTGGTCCTCGTTGCTCACCGCGTGCCAGACGCGCTTCTGGAAATCGCCCATCACTTGCGTCACGCGCGACGGCACCATATTGAGAATCCAATCCAGGAAGTGTGCGCCCCAGTCGTACATCACCCCGCCGCTGATTGTCTTATCCGAGCGCCACCAGAATCCCGGGGCGTGATAACCACCCTGTTGGCACTCGATATGGAACGGTTCGCCGATCAGGCCGCGGTCAATGAGATCACGAATGGTTTGGTAATCACCGTCCCAGCGTCGGTTGTGAAAGAGGCTGAGCATCAACCCGCGTGCGCGCGCGGTGTCGATCATGCTATTGGCTTCCTCCACGGTGATGCAAAACGGCTTCTCCAACACGACATGCTTCCCCGCGTCCAACGCCTTGAGCGTCATAGGGGCATGCAAGTTATGCGGCAGGATATTCACCACCAGGTCCAGTTCCGGCATGGCCAGCATTTCGTCGATGCTGGTGAAGTACCCCTGCAAGTCGGGAAGCTCCTGACGCGCCGCTTCGACGCGCTCCGGGTTCGTGTCGCACATGGCGATGGTCTGCAGGCCAGGGATAGCATTGATCCATCCCGCATGCCCTTTGCCCATATTGAACGCCGGGCCATAGCCGAGTACGCCACAGCGAATGGTGCGTGCCGGTAGTTCCGCGCCCGCACTCCACGCAATGCCCCGCAGCAGTAGTTTGAGAAATTTCGGGTGCTTCCACGTGCGCAGATCATGCCCTAACGCCAGGTAGGCGACACGCCCCAACCCGTACTCGCGCGCATACGCCAAGGGTATAGCCTTGCCCTGCCAGGTCGTCTGCGCCAGTACCGTGCACTTGGCGGGATCGAAATTCTGCAGGTGAAAGACTTCGTCCGGCACGGTGAAATCCGGCACGCGTTTAGTCATGTAATGCTCATGATTGGTGATGGTGACCGGCACATCGGTCAGCTCGGGATGTGAGAGAAATTCGCCGTTGAGCATTTCCAGGTAGGGGCGACTGGCGCGAAAGCTGCCGATGGCCGAATGCACCCCGACGAACCCGCCCCCGTTGCGCACGAAGCCAAGCAGCCCCTTCTCGCGCTCCGGCGTCAGGGCATCGACACAGCGGGTGGTGAACACCACGACCGCGGCGTACGTATCATTCGACAAACGGGCAAACACGTCAAAATCGTCGGTCATCTCCAACGAGAAACGCCCATCGGCTGCCAGCATCTCTGCCAGCACCTTCCCGGCGGCCTCTGTCGGATGAATGTCCGGCCCGCCAAACACGTAAAGAATCTTCTTCATCGTAACCCCCGACCTCGTGATCTTTCATATTACAATCAGCGCCTGTTCCCTGGTTGTAATATTAGCAACTGTTCCTTAGTATACGGCTAACTCGGAGAGCAGTACAGCGTACTCCACGTTTCTCGGTACGTACAACGAAAAACGGGACCCTGTGCGGGGTCCCGTTTTTCACATTAAGCTGTCGCGCGCACCTCAAACGAGACTGGCGACCAGGTCACCGCAGGCATCCGTGGCGATGGCGCCGGCGCTCAGGCTCGGGATCTTCCCGGTTTCCAACGCCTTGATGATCGCATTCTCCACGTCCTGCGCGGCCGCTTTTTCACCCAGCACATCAAGCATCATCGCCGCGGCGTTGATCGT
>DASXVL010000618.1:0-4896 GCA_036504255.1 Armatimonadota bacterium
TGGAGAGTATTGACGGGGTGGGAGAGTAAGGGAATGATCGACTGATTCAAGCGAAAAAGGCCGAGGGTGTAGTGGACATTATAAGCAAGAATCGCCTGTAAATCGGTAAGATTGGCGTGAATAAGCTGGCGCAGGCGGTCAGGCGTCGCATGCGCCAGCCGCACCGTGCGTGAAATCGAACGGTCCGGTAATCCCAAGCAGATACAGGCATACCCGATGGTGTGTATCATCATGCCTCCGACCGGAAAGAGCTGTGGAGCGATTACCTCTGTATAAAAGCGCGACACGGGCGGAAAGTCTCCCGCCCGTGTCGCGTATTGCTGTTATGGTCCCGCAGACTAAACGGTGCGTTCCTCTATCGGCAGCACGTGTAAGTCTGTCGGACCGGTGTAGTTAGCGCGCGGGCGGATAATACGATTATTCGTCCATTGCTCGAGAATGTGCGCGGTCCATCCGACGGTGCGGCTCATGGCAAAGATCGGCGTAAATAACTCGGACGGGATGCCCAGCATGTGATAGGCTGTCGCAGAGTAAAAGTCCACGTTCGGATAGACTCTGGTATTGGCCCGCATAGTGCGTTCCACTTCGCAGGAGATATCAAAGAAGCGCGTGTCGCCCGCGCGTTCAGATAACTCTTTCGCAAAGCGGCGCAAGGTGCCGGCGCGCGGGTCCTCGGTGCGATACACACGATGGCCGAATCCGGCAATTTTTCGCTTCGACGCCAGGGCATCCAGCACCCAGGCTTCGGCTTTTTTCGGCTCCCCAATCAGGGTGAGCATCTTCATGACTTCTTCGTTCGCGCCGCCGTGTAGCGGGCCTTTCAGCGCACCGATGGCACTGGTGACCGACGAATACATATCGGACATCGTGGCGGCGGTGACACGCGCCGCAAACGTAGACGCATTCAATTCATGGTCGGCATGGAGAATAAGCGCCACGTCAAACGCGTGCACCATGTCGGGGTCCGGCACGGTGCCATGCAGCGTATATAAGAAGTTATAGGCGATACTTTTGCCCGGAATAGGGCGAACCGGCTCCAAGCCATGGCGCAGCCGTTGATGGGCCGTGACGAGCAACGGGATACGCTCGGTGAGCCGTTGCGCTTTGCGCAGGCAGGCATCCAGGCGGGTATTCCCGCTATCGGGATCCCAATGGCCTAATGAGGACACGGCCGTACGCAGTACCTCCATGGGGGTAACCGCTTTCGGGAACATACGCAGAATCATCACGGTTTCCATCGGCAGTTCGGTACTGCCGGTAAAACCGTCCAGGAATGCGTCGAACTCAATTTTTCCAGGCATGCGCCCGTACCAGAGCAGATAGGCCACCTCTTCAAAGGTGCTTTTTTCCGCCAGTTCAACGACGTCATAGCCTCGGTAGACGAGACGACCCTCAAGCCCATCGATAAAACAGATGTCAGAAGCGCAGGCAACGACATCCTCGAGTCCGGCTTTCGAGATATGGGAAACTTGTGCGTCAAGCGGTGTGGCGCTCATCAATCCCTCCATTTACAAACGATGTGTATATTACCATGAAGCAGATTCCGAGGGGAAGGGGTAACGCGACACGATTGTTAAGCGGTAAGTAAGGTAGCTGCGGCGCAAGAGACGTCGTGCATGTATGCGTTTGTGGCACGCGCGCGCGAAGTATCCCGTCTACGCCCGCGGAATTATGCAATCGTCACGTGGTATATCGCCATGCCCATTGCACGAGAAGTGCTTGACGCCAGGGGCACGAATGAGTATAATGCAACGAGTTTACACCAACCTTTAAGGGCAGTCCCGTGAGGCTGCGAAGGATGGGCACCATGGCACAACTACAACTAAGTAAGGATCCTTCCCGATGAGAATACCACGGGAAGGTTTTTTTGTGCCTGCCGGGGATGAACGGCACATCATGGACGCGCAGGACATCCGTCGCGCCGTCACCCGTATTGCGCACGAAATAGTCGAGCATAATCGCGGCGTTGGCAATCTGGTCATCGTCGGCATCCATACCCGTGGGGTTCCCCTGGCCGAACGGCTCGCCGCACAGATCGCCCGCATTGAAGGCGGACAGATTCCCGTGGGCGCCATCGATATTTCGCTGCATCGCGATGATGCGGGCATCGACGCGCTGCCGGGTGATCGTCCCACGTTGATTCCGCTGGATTTAACGGATCGGCAAGTCGTGCTGGTGGATGAAGTGATCTTCACTGGCCGCACCGTGCGTGCCGCTCTGGACGCGCTGGTTGAGCATGGACGCCCTGCTACCATCCAGTTGGCGACGCTCATCGACCGCGGCCACCGTGAACTTCCGATTCGGCCCGACTACGTCGGCAAAAATATTCCCACCGCACGTGATGAGCGCGTCCTGGTGCGTCTGACCGAGGTCGATGGCGCAGACCAGGTAAGCGTCTTGCGCGTGAATTATTCGGAGGTCTCCCATGATCGGGCGTGATTTAATTTCTATCCGCGACCTTTCCGATGCGGGAATTGAGGGGCTGTTCGAATTGGCGGCCGAATTTTCCACGTCGTTGCGGGGCCGCTTGGACCTGGCCAAAGACGCGGTGATGGCTGCACTGTTTTACGAGCCGAGCACGCGGACGCGCATGTCTTTCGAGGCGGCGATGCTTCGCCTGGGCGGGCAGGTCATCTCCATGACCGATCCTGCCGCGTCATCCGCCGCGAAGGGGGAGACCCTCGCCGACACGGTACGCATCGTGGAAAGCTATACCGATTTGATTGTACTGCGGCACCCGCGCGAAGGGGCGGCCCAGGTGGCCGCCGATTTTGCCGGGACGCCCGTCATTAATGCCGGTGACGGCTCGCGCGAGCATCCAACGCAGACGCTGCTCGACCTCTATACCATTTTTCAGGAAAAAGGCCGACTGGCCGGCATCACGGTGGCGCTGTGTGGCGATCTCAAGTATGGCCGTACGGTTCATTCCCTGGCGCAGGCATTGGCGCGCTTCGGCGCCCATATGATTTGCGTCGCCCCACCGGGCCTCGAATTGCCGCCGCGTATTCGCCAGCAGATTACCGCGCAATTTGGCACCGAGATCGCGCACTATCCCTCCCTGGCCGAGGCGCCGCTGGAAGAATGCGATGTGCTCTATGTGACGCGCTTGCAGCGTGAACGGTTTACCGACGCCAGCGAGTTTGAGCGTGTGCGCTCCACCTATACGGTTTCCCGGCAGACGTTGACGCGCGCCCGTGCCGATGCCATTGTCTTACACCCGCTCCCGCGCGTGAACGAGTTGGATTTCGCCCTCGACGGGGACCCGCGCGCCGCCTATTTCCGCCAGGCCGCCTACGGTGTGCCGGTGCGCATGGCGCTCATCGCCGCGCTACTCGGTTTGCGGACCATTAATGGGTTATACAACGCGTCATCATCACCGGCGCAGCCGGCCCATCTGCTCTGGCGTCCCCTGCCGGCCGGCGAGGTGTTTGCCTGTGCGAACGCGCGCTGCATCACCACGGCCGAGCCCGGTATCCCGGCCTGGGCGCAGGCACGTGATGACGGCGCACGCAGATGCGCGTATTGCGAAGCGATATTGGGGTCGACATGTCCGGTATCCTGATCCGCTCGGTGCAATTCGACGATCAGGTGATGGATTTGCTGCTGGACGGCACGACACTGACACGGCATAGCGGTCCGGCGCCATCAGTTGCGCAGGTGATCGATGGCAACGGATTGCTGGCGGTCCCTGGCCTGGTGGATCACCATGTCCATTTTCGCGATCCGGGGTTGACGGACAAGGAAGACTTGCTCAGCGGGGCACGGGCAGCGGCGGCGGGCGGCTATTGCGCCGTCGCCTGCGAGCCGAACACGCGTCCGGTAATTGATACGGTGGCAGCGGTGCAGGCCTTTGACGCGCGCGTGCAGGCTTTGGGGATACCGATTCTTGTGCAAACGAAGTCGGCGCTCACGCTGGGGCAACGCGGCGAGGAACTTGTTGATATTGCCGCGCTGGCCTCGGTGGTGTCCGCTTTGAGTGACGATGGCGAACCGCTGGTCAATCGCACAGTACTCGCTAACGCTTTTGCGCAGATTCGCGCCGGAGGCTACGCGCTGGAAGTGACTGCGCATTGCGAGGAAACGCCGCGTTCCGCCGCGAAGGTGCGCGCGGCGCTGGGTGATGGACCGGCGCTGTCCCGTGAAGCGGAGATTATCGCGCTGCACCTGGAGGCGTTGCGCGAGCATCCGACGCCCCTGCGCATTCAGCATGTGAGCCTGGCGCAAAGTGTCGCGCTCATTGCGCAGGCGAAAGCGTTGCACTTGCCCGTCACCGCCGAGGTGGCGCCGCATCATCTGCTGCTGTGTGCGGAAGATATTCCGTTGCGCCACGGCGCGCCGGATGCCAACTGGAAGATGAATCCGCCGCTGCGCAGCCGCGCGGACATGCTGGCCATGCGCCGTGCGTTGGCCGATGGGACCATCGATTTTATCGCGACCGACCATGCGCCGCACACGCCGGCGGAAAAGGCGCAAGCCTGGGACGAGGCGCCGTTTGGCATCATCGGTTTGGAAACGGCGCTGGGGGCCTGCCTGACGCTGGTGCGCCAGGGGGATATCTCATTCGCGCGCATGCTCGATGCCATGACGAACCATCACGCGCTGCTTACCGCGACGGATGGGCAACGATACTCCTGCCATGGCCTGACGTTGCTTGATGTCGAACAGCAGTGGACGGTTGAGCCGGCGACATTTTATTCCAAGTCGCGCAACTGTCCCTTCGCCGGGATGACCTTTACCGGCAAGGCGATGTACACCATCGCCAACGGACAACTGGTCATGGCCGAAGGCGAAGTCTTGTTTTAGGAAATCACCGCCGACGGACACCTGCATCGTCACGATGAGCAGTCAGGTGTCTTGCTCGGGATTAGGAACGAACGCTATGAACGCAAAACTAGT
>DASXVL010000619.1:0-8951 GCA_036504255.1 Armatimonadota bacterium
TGCTTCCCCTTGGTCGGGATGAAGGCGCTCATGCGAAAGGGCGTGCTCTGGTATTGAATGTCGTGCGCGACAAAGGCAATGACGGCGCGCAGTTTCTCCTCTTCCGTCTTGGCGGTTTTCGTCAGTTCGGCGGCCTTGGCGCGGATGGCCGCGTCCGGTACGCAGAGCGGGCCGGAGAGGTCGCGGTACCAGCGCACAATGTCGCGCCAGGAGGCGATGGTGGAAATGTCGAGCCAATTACCGCGGTCACGCACATCGGGCGCCATCGGTTCGTCGCGCAACACCAATGGTTCCGTCGTGCGCCATTCCGCAATGCGCCAGCCTTTCGTCTCCGTGACCGTTGGCTTCAGCACCGTGCCGTGGGTGGCGGTCTGATAGCTGAGGCCGGTCGGGGTGATCAGCACGTAACGCGAGAGCAGCACGGCGGTGTTGTTCTCCGAGAAGCTCCACGTCGCCCAGAACTGCTTGGCGAGCCCGCCCTGGTGGTAATCGTTGATGTGGTAGGACACGTCGATAATGTCCCCCGCTTCCAGTGAGGGGAACTCGACGCCATAATGGCTGTTTTTGGTCACGTCCTGCACTTTTCCGTCTTTTTTGAGGACGCGCGCGCTTTCCACGGTGTCATCCGAAGAACCGGTCACGCCCGCCAGCGGGAAGTTGGCGTACTGCTTCGCCCCGGCGGCATCGATGATCTTCATGATAATGTGGGCATGCAATTCGCTGGCATAGTCCGGGTAGACGATCTGGCGCGCTTCATCAAGCAGCACCAGCGCCGAGACACCGGGTACGGCCACGGCGTTGCGCGCGCTGGCGAGAATGGGCTCCGCGGGAGTAGCGGGCACCTGCGCCAGCACGGACGGGGTACCGGTGAGCGTATTGATCTTCTCGCGCAGTTCCACGCGTTCGGGGTCCAGGCGCAAGGCTTCATTGTAGTTTCTGACGGCATCCGTCGTGTGTCCCTGGTTGCGCAGGGTATCGCCGAGCTTGATACAATAGGTGGCGCTCTGGGGACATTGCCGGTTCATGACGTCCAGTATGCTGGCGGCGAGCGCGTAGTTCTTCGCGCTGGTGGCCGCGTCGACGAGTGGCTCGCGATAGTGCGGCCAGGGCGTACCCAGCGTTAACAAGCGCTGATAAATCGCCATGGCTTGCGCGGATTTTCCCTGCGTCTCCAACTGATCTGCCTGGGATGCCAATAAGCTGGTGGCAATTGGGTCCAGGCGCAGGCCAAGGGCGAGCAGCGTTTGGCCTTCACTCGAACTCAAATCAAACAGGTCCAGCGCCCGGCTAACGTTCATCTCGCCCGGCGCCAGGCGTACCGCGACGCGTGCCGCCGCTTGCTGTTCCTCTTCCATCTCCGCATCCTCGTAACCGTCAACCAGCGCCCAGGCAATGCTCGGGCTGTCGGCGTACGTCACGGTGAGGGCTTTCACGCGTTTGAGATAATCAGGTGACTTGAGACGCTTCTGCTCCTCACGTAGCGCCTCCAACTCGGCGGCGACGATACCCGGCACGGCGGTGCGCGCCTGCTCGCGTTCCGCGCGCGCTTCGTCCTCCTGGCCATCGCTCGCCAGCGTCTCGCTCAGCGCCCAGTGCAGCACGCCCACCGTCGGTGTCTGTGTCAGCGCCGCGCGCAGTGTATCGAGCGCGGCCGGATAATCGCCGGTTGCGCGCAGCGTGTCGCCCAACGCCCAGGCGATGGCCGGGGTGGACGGCAGCGCGCGCAGGAGGCTCACCGTCACGTTGACCGGTACGCTTGAGGTCGTGGCGCGCGTGGCGCAGGAGGGTACCAGCCAGGGATCGACCATTTCCAGCGGCAGCGCGCCGCCGCTTGGCGTGGTGAAGCGGAGCGAGAAATTCGCAGAGGCGTATTCGTTGCTGGCCAATTTCACCAGGACGGTATTGACGCCCGCGCGCAACGTCACCGACACGCGATAGGGGTCGGCGACGAACGGTTGCGGTAGTCGGCACACCTCATCAGCCAACACCAGCTCGCCATTAAGAAACACTTTACTGGCGCCGCTGGGGTCGAAGCAGAGCTGCGCGGGGCGCGCCGTCGCGGATTTGACGGCAGCCGCGGCGTAAAAGACCGACTCCTTGCCACTGCCGAGCGCCTGTTCGACGTGGCACCTGCCGTCCGGTGCGACGAGTTGCAGCCCGTGCCAAGACATGACGATGTCATTGAGACCGGGATAACTTTGCGTCAACACCTGTTCCCGCTCCGGCGGGTACACGTTGGCGAAGCCGCACCCGGAGACGTTTTCAAAGGGGCCGATGACGTTCCATTTGCGCAGATTGCCCAATGACGCCCAGTCGGCCTCGGCCTCAGCGCGCTTCCCGGCGCGCAGCGCGGCGCGCGCCAGCACCAGTTGCGCCGACGCGCGTAGCGACGGTGAGGCGGTGGGCGCGGCGAGAATACTGCGCGCGGCGCTATTCAAGGCGTCCCAATGCGCGGTTTGCGTGGCGCAATCCACTAACTGCGGCCAGTAGGCCTGCGCTTGCCAACTGCCCGGCGCGAGACGGAAGTAGGCCTCCCAGTACGGCAATGCGGTAAGTGGGGCGTCGCGCAACGTGGCGATGAGCGCCAAGCCCAGGAACGCGGGCGCGTCGGTCGGATTGCGCTGCACGCGCTGGCGAAATTCGGTCGCGGCTTGCGCCGGCTTGTTCTGCCAGAGCAACGCCAGGTCATCGGCGGCGCGTACGGGTGACGACAGGCTGCACACCACCAGGAGCAACAGGAGGGCGCCACACGCGCGGAGAGAACGCAACATAAAGATCATCCTTTCTCTACGTGCTTCGAGGTGGAGAGCCGTGGCGAAGACGCGGCGCTGGCGCGCCCTCCCGACAACGGGTCGCCGACGAATCGTACTGCCTTCGGAGGCGATGCATCACTCCTGACGGAGCATCGCCGAATACTATAGTACATTTGCCGCCTTCAAGGCAAGCGTTTGTTCGGGAAATATTGGTGACCGATCGGACAGGTACGCGCCCCCCACCCCGCTGACGAACGGAGCGCTTTTTGTTACACTGTGGGCATGCCTCGTCTCGCGCGCGTCGTGCTCGCTGGTTTCCCGCACCATCTGCTCCAGATGGGCAATAACCGGCAGCCCGTCTTCTATTCGGATACGGATCGTCAAACCTATCTCGCCTTGCTGCGTGAATACGCGGAGCGGGATGGGTTGGAGATTCTTGCCTACTGCCTCATGCCCAACCACGTGCACCTCATCGCCGTGCCCGCCACCGCGCCGGCGCTGGCGCATGCCGTGGGGGGCACGCACATGCGCTATACGCAGTACCTGAATGGCTACAAGGGGTGGACCGGGCATATCTGGCAGGGGCGTTTTTACTCGTGCGTGCTCGATGAGGTCTTTCTGTGGACGGCGCTGCGCTATGTGGAGCGCAACCCCGTGCGCGCGGGATTAGTGACGCAGCCGTGGGAATTTCCCTGGTCGAGCGCCGCCGCGCATACCGGGAAGGCGGACCCCAGCGGGCTGCTCGACCTGGAGGCCTGGGCGCGACGCTGTACGCCGGAGGCCTGGCGCGCGCAGCTCGGCTATGCCGATGACCGCGCCGACGCGGAGATCATGCGCGCGCATACCCAGGTGGGCCGTCCCCTCGGTCGCTCCGACTTTATCGATGAGTTGGAAAATACGCTGGGCCACTGTTTGCGCCCGCAGCCCGTCGGGCGCCCGCGCAAGACCCCGGAGCCTACGACTACGCCTTGAAACGCTGAATGAGGATGCGCTGCTCCTGCATGATGCGTTGGTCTGGAATGCCTTGCACCAGCGCGAGCACCACTTCTTGCTGATGGATGCGCAACACCTTGCCGGTGATATCGAGCGTGGTGTGATCGAGAAAGGTAATGCGCGCGCTGACAACCGTGCCGGCCGGGAAGTTTTCGCTGGGCATCGCGCGGAAGCGCAAACCGTGCACGGAGACTTCGCTGACTTCCCATTGCCGCGCGTGCGATATCATCACCGGACGCTTCAGCGAGGGGTAGCGCAGGCGGAAATACGCGCGGCGGTCGGTGCCCATGCCAGAAATGACATCGCGCGGCACCGGGTGGCGCAGGGCGACGATGACGCCGTCGCTGTCCACGCGTACCACCGTGCCGTCAATGGGGAAATCTAACCCGCCGGGAAACTGCAGATCCGCCGCCACAGACTTCCCCACGACAAAAATCGAAGTGTCCGGGCAGGTGAAACGGATGCCATCTTCGCTCAGGTCGAGGACATGAAAATCGTAATGCAAGACCTTCAGATGCGGACAATTTTTCCGATCAGGATAGCGGACGCGCAACACTTCGCGACGGTCCTCAGCAAACTGCGTGGCCACCACATCACTCCTTCGTAAACACAAGGTATCGCAAAATTACTGATCTCGAATGGCGAGCAGCGGACCGTGTTAGCGGCAACACAGTATCCTTACCCTTATGCATGATACTCCATTATCGGTCAATTGTGTGCCCTTTTTGAGGGCTCTGCGCGATTTGCACACACGGTGTGCCCGATAGCCCGCCCGAAACAATCGGCCGAAGGCATGCTTGGCGAATTGGCGAATCGCGTTGCCGCAACTTTATTTCCCATCGCGCAACCGACATAGCCTGTTCTGAGGTCAAAGGAAGCGGGGCTCTCTGCCCTCGTCCCGAGGACAGACCATCCTTCCAAACAGTGCTCTTGCTACCGCCGAGAGGAAGAGCCATGACCTCGTCCATGTCTGGAGACATCATTGGGCTGACTGACCTTGCCACCGGGCAGTACCAGCAGCACAGTTTGGAAGGATGGCCTGCCCGCAGGGCAGAACGCCCCGCTTCCTTTCAGGAATGGGAACGGCGGGACTCGCTCTGCTCTGCCCTGGAAGGGCATGCGGTATTTAGCCAGGGGCGACCAACGGGAACCCCTGGAACACGGACCCTCGTTCTCCGGAACCCTGGCAGGGTGACAGGAGCCTCCGTCGCCCTGCCAGGGCTCGTGCCGTATGGCGCATCAGGTCCAGGGGTTCCCTGCGGTCACCCCTGGCTAAATACCGCCCGCCACTCCGTGGCGAGCAGTTGTCTACTTGTACCTGTGCGCGCGCGTGCTTGGCAGCAGGCAGGACAACGTGTCGATGAACGCGAAATTTGAGGGTGGATATCTTCTACAGGGAGCCCACCTGATGAGTGGTTGTCCTCGTTGTGGCGGACCATTAACGCAGACGCGTGACGTGTATGGCCTCTGCTGGCACTGCGCCGCGTGTGGCGGGCGGGCGCTCGGCATCGCCGTGCTGCGCAAGACCATTCTCAATCACGCGGTGAACGAAGTGTGGCGCGCCGCCCAAGACCACCACGGCACGCCCGGTCGTCCCTGTCCGGCGTGCGGCACAGCAATGCGCGAAGTGACCGCCACCAGCGCGCAGCCGAACATGCATGTGGATGTCTGCACATGCTGCGCCATGGTATGGTTCGACGCCGCGGAATACGAGGCGCTGCCCGCCGCGCCGGTCACGCGCCCCGCGGAGCCGGAGTTGCCGCCCGCGGCGCGCGAGGCGTTGGCGATGCTGAAGGTGAAGGCCATCGCCGAGCATGCGCGCACGGATGGCCATGATGACGCCGCGCCGGACTCGGCGCTGGGGCTGGCATCCGGCTTACTCGGTTTTCCGGTGGAAACCGACGCGCCGGGGACGAGCGGCACGCCCTGGTTGACCTGGGGGCTGGCGTTGCTGACGGTCCTCATCAGCGGGTATGCGCTCATCGGGAACCCCGGCTTGATCGCGCAGTTCGGGATGATACCCGCCACGCCTTGGCGTTATGGCGGTATCACGTTTCTCAGCGCCTTTTTCCTGCATGGCGGGCTTATGCACCTGGCCGGTAATATCTATTATCTGCTCATCTTCGGCGACAACGTGGAAGATGCGCTGGGGCGGGCGCGCTATGCGCTGCTCATCCTGCTCGCCACGCTCATGGGCAACGTGTTGCACCTCGCCAGTCAGACGAGCCCGAGCCTCCCGTGTATCGGCGCCAGCGGCGGCATCGCGGGCATTATGGTATTCTACGCGCTGGCCTTTCCCCAGGCGCGCTTCTCCGTGTTCATCCGCTGGCACTGGTTCCAGCTCTCCGCGCTCTACCTGGTGCTGTTCTGGGTGCTCATGCAACTCATTGGCGCGTGGCAACAAATCAGTGGTTTCAGCAATGTCTCCGCCTTCGCCCACCTTGGCGGGGCCTGCATCGGATTGGCCTGTTGGTTGTACTGGCGGCAACGCGGGACGGGGCAAGTGGCGTAATACCGCATATGACGGACAGGCAATTGCACTCGTTTTCTGCACCGCACCGGCTGTAAACCCGGTGCGTGGCCCCAGGCCGCAGGCGTATTTGCGGTAAAAAGACTCAAGTAAGGAATGTGATATGCCCGGTGTGATTATTTATCAATCCAAATATGGCTCGACGAAAGAGTATGCGAGTTGGTTGCAGGCGGAGACGGGGTTCGACCTCTACGACGTGGCGCATTGCCCGCATGACCTGACCCGCTACGATCTCGTGGTGCTCGGCTCCCGCGTCGTGGCGGGACGATTCGCGCTGGCGGGCTGGGTGCGCTCGCATTGGCCGGCGTTGCGTGACAAGACCGTCCTGCTGCTGCTGACCAATATCACAGCAGACGCGGACAAACGCGCGGAGATTGTCCCGCGCAGTCTGCCGAGCGCGATGGCGGAGCGCCTCCGCGTTTTCCCCGTGGGTGGGCGCTACCAGCTCGCGCGTATGTCGTGGTTCGATCGCACCATGATTACGATGGTCGCGTCGCTGGAAAAACGCCCGGCGGTGAAGGCGGAACTGCTGACGGAACGCGATGACGTGCGCAAAGAGAACCTGCAGGAAATCTTGGCGGCGATCCGCGAGGCGCAGGGGCGCGGGTAGCGCGTCGCTGTCGCGGTGGTTTGGTGGACTTCCAGGGGTCGCCGCGTGCGACCCCTGGCTCGCGGTACACAAAGAACGCGTTGGATTACGGCTTGGGGGCTGGGGTCACTTTGTACTTCTCTTGCAGGTACTTGCTCACCGCGGCCATATCGGCCTCGGGCAGCGTGGCGTTATAGATGAGCACCTCGGCGAGATCGCCGGTCAACCAGAAGCCGCTGACGGCGCCATCGGAAGTGGTGAATGCCCCAAGGCCCAGGTAGGTGAGCGCGGGACGGTTGGGGAAGTTGCCGGTGACGACGCTGGGGGCAACCTTCTCCTTGGTCCCGGTGGTGAACTGGAAGCCTTTCTCATAGTCGGCCGCGGTGGCGGTCGGCGCGGAGATGAGGCGGTTGTTCACGCCGTCCTGCTGCAAGTTCTTCTGCGTGGTGGGGGACGCCCACACAATGAACACGGTGAAGTCGCCGGCAAAGTCGGCCGGCAGCGCCGCCGACTTCAAGATGTCGCTCTCGCCATTAAAGCGCAGAGCGGGCTTACCGTTCAGCGCGTCTTTCATCCACAACGGCTGCGCCGTGGCGTCGTCCTGCGTGAAGGTCAGCTTGGGATCGACCTGGCTGGCCCAAGCGGAGACGTTGCCGGTGGCGTCTTTCGTCACGCCGGCGTCGGCCGCCAGCCAGACTTTCAGGTTTTTGGTCACCGGGGGCTTGGCGGGCTGCGCCGCCATATCCGCCGCGCATGCGGACAGACCGCAGAGGCCGATACCGAGGGCCAGCAAACCCACCACCCATGAGGAACGTATAGTCATACGAACAAACTCCTTTCGTCACACTACGGGGCCTGTCCCTGCCAGCCTCGCGGCCACATGCCGGGACAACACCGATGCTGGCTCATTATAGGGCCGCTACCAGGTGAATCGTGGTTATTTCCTCTTGCATTGTTGGGGGCACATGTGTGCCACCGCCAGGGCGTCCGACCGTCCGTATGGGGCCTCGCTCATAATCCGCTAACAATTCCCGCATAAAATTAACGGTACGGGCTCATAATGGCACGAATCGGTTCGATTCTCTGCCAGATGTGCGTGCGTTTCAGACGTTTGTTCAGGCGGAGGGGACCGTACTATTATGGTACTGATGACGGATAATGCCACAAAATGCGCCAGTTGCCGGGAACCGCTTGCCGCGGAGTGTACGTCGGTCAATTGCCCGGCGTGCGGGGCGCTGTACCACGCGGAGTGCTGGGAGCGGCAGAGCGGCTGTCTGGAAGTCGAGTGCCATGCCGCGCGCACCGCGCAGGCGCACGAGGACGCGTTACCGCATACCTTTGCCAGTTCTCCGCTTGGGAAGTATCTCCCCTGGTTCATCGTGGGTGGCGTCATCACCATCTTACTGCTGACGGCGTTTCTCGCCGTACGGCAGGGCGTGCCGTTAAAGATCGTGCTCACCATCGGCGTAGTCATCGCCGCGCTTACCTTTGACTACGTCAACGGCATGCATGACGCGGGCAACGCCATTGCCACCGTGATCTCCACGCGCGTGCTCACGCCGATTACCGCGCTGGTGATGGCCGCTGTGCTCAACCTGCTCGGCGCGCTGGTGCACGCCGGGGTCGCCACCAGCATTGCCACCAAATTCGCCGATCCGCACGTGCTCGCCACGGCCATCACCCCGGTGATGATTCTCTGCGGGCTGGTGGGCGCGAGCGTGTGGAGTTTTTGGACCGCGCGCATCGGACTGCCGGTGAGCACTTCCCATTCGCTGTTCGGCGGGCTGATCGGCGTCTTTCTGCTCGGGGGTATCAAGCTGAACGCGAGTTATCTCGGCAAGATCGGCATGTGGATGGTGCTCGCTCCCCTCATGGCGTTTACCGTCGGTTGGGCACTCATGGTGACGCTGATGTGGATATTCCGCCGTGTCGCGCCATACAAGATCAACCGGCATTTCCGCGTCTGGCAAATCTTCTCTTCGGCGCTCATGGCCTTTTCGCATGGGTCGAACGACGCGCAGAAAGCCATGGGTATCATCACCATGGCGCTGCTCTCCTCGGGGTTCCTGCATGTCGCGCCTGGGGC
>DASXVL010000620.1:0-9237 GCA_036504255.1 Armatimonadota bacterium
AAGCCCGCCGAGAAACAGCTCGGCGGGCTTCTGAAACTTTGGTAGCCCCTAGGGGATTCGAACCCCTGATCTCCTGGCTGAGAACCAGGCGTCCTAGGCCACTAGACGAAGGGGCCATGACCAGTGTCCGGATCACTCCAGACGGGCATTAGAATAGCAAAAAGGTCGGAACGTGTCAAGCCCTGGGATGTGCGCGGCGCGGCTATTCACCGGAAAGCGAACAGGGATTCCGGCCTGGCAACGCGAAAGTAATATTTAGTGCAGATGGTGAGCATTTCCGTAATGCTGGAGGATATTTGGTGGTAACCTGGCGACTGCTGCCACCGGTCGATGGGCCGGGGGCTTTTCATATGGCCGCAGATGCGGCATTGGTCGAAGCGGTGCGGGAGGGACGGTCCGCTCCGGTGCTGCGCTTTTACCGGTGGACACCCGCGTGTGTCACGCTTGGGAAATTTCAACCAGCCGAAGGCAACGTGCAGTTGGAAAACTGTGCGCGACTCGGCGTGGATGTGGTGAAGCGCCCAACGGGCGGACGCGCGATCCTGCATGCCCAGGAAGTGACGTTCAGCATTATTATCGCCGAGCAGGATTTGCCGGACGCCGGATCGAGCATCATGGATAGCTATCGGGTGCTCGGCGCGGCGTTGGTGAATGGGCTGCGGCGTCTTGCTGTGCCGGCGGAACTGGTCGATTACCACGCGCAGTCGCGCAGTGGCGATCCGACGTCGGTGATGTCCACGGGTAACCCCGCGTGTTTTGCCGCCAAGGCGCGCTGCGATTTGATGGTGCACGGAAAAAAAATTATCGGCAGCGCGCAGATGCGCAAAACCGGTATGATTTTACAGCAGAATTCGCTACCGCTGGCCATCGATTTCCCGCTGTGGGATGAGGTGTTTTACCGCTCCGATTGGGAAGCCGTGGCGCGTTCCGGTGCGACCGATCTCTACACCGCCGCTGGGCGGCACGTTGCCTATGATGAAGTCGTCAGCGCGCTCTGTGCCGGATTCACCGCCGAGCTCGACGCAGATCTCGTTTTGGATGCATTGAGCGAAGCGGAGTTGGCACGTACGCAGGCGTTAATGCCGGAGTACTCGATCCTGCGCAGCACGACCATGACGTATACTCACAGGCAAGGCATGCCCTCCACGCATCCTGCTCAACAATAACCTCTCATTCTCCCAGGCGCTACGCCAACCTCCATGAGACTTGTCTCATGGAGGTTGGCGACTATTTGCGATTGACACAATCTCTCTTAATGATTGTAATGAATAGATGGTGCCGTAGCCGATAGTCTTACTGCCTGTGACCGTTTTTATTCCACAATTGTCCACTCATCGTGCTACAGGCGCTCTTCCCAGGCTAATAGATAGCGACCCGACCCATCGATAACAGCCGAGTTCATCTTGAGCGTTACGCGCCCGGGAGGCGTCGATATCCGCTGCTCCATTGCCACACGGCCAAGACTTCGAGCAATGTAAACGGATATGTCCAGTTACCCCTGCTTCGTGATGCGTACTTTGTATAGAGGATATTCGCAATTATTGCAACGGATATATTTTAAAAATAGTGGTGACCAACGCTTCGAGTAGGTGCTTACAATCAATCATTTTGGGAGGTTCTTATGGGTAATTTCACCGGATGGCAGCAACGTCTGCCGGCGTACTCCGCGAAGCCTTTGGCTCGCGCATGTCTCCTGCTGTTCGCGCTACTGGGCGCTACGCTCATTGGGCGCTCCGCAATTCTGACGCGGATGGCGACCGACTATGCCGCGCACCAAGTCGCCAACGTCGCGAATCTTTCGCTCATCGGCACAACCGGCAATCTTGCGGGCATTACCGGGACGCAGCAATGGAATGGCGTTATGGGCTGGTTCGACTACTCCATCACCGTCGATACGGCGGGCTGGTATGAACTGCTCACTAATTACAATGTCTATCCGTATTCGTGGACGGGACCGACCGACTACTTCATCGACAGCAATCGGTACTTGAATCTCTATCCCATTACCCTCAGTTCGGGACAGGAGAAAATCGGTAACGTCTGGCTGGCAACCGGCAATCATACCCTGCGCATCTCGCACTGGAACTGGATTGGCTTTCCGCCAGTCGCCAGTTTTGAATTCCGCAAGGTCGTCGATAACGATATCACCAAAGATCTCCGCATCGGCCTTGACGCGACAACAAACGCGGATGGTAGTCATGGCCACTACGCTAAACTTGGCAGCGCCTTCAACGTGTACCTGTACACCGGCGGCACGGCGACCGGCACGTTCACCGCGGAGGTCGTCAACGCCGACACCAGCGTGGTGCTGCGTACCTATACCGTCAATATCAGCGCTAGTCCGACGGCAGAGGCATCGAATACTATTAACGTGGCGTGTGATACCCTCGGGCGTTATTACTTGCGTTATAAGGTCAACGGGAATCTGGTGCCCACCAATACCAATTTGAGCCCGGTGACCTTTCGCGTGCTCGATAACGCAGCGATCACCACCACGCCCTCCAACTCCGACATGACGAAAACCCTGATCACCACCATCAACTGCGCGACCACTGCGCCGAATTACGTGGGCGGTTCGAATGACCCCGTCTTTGGCGCGCAAACCCGCGTCGTCACGACGGCTATTGGTAGTTACCGCGAGGGTGGCAGTTATGGATACCGCCAGTACCATGACCTGCAAGGGGCGATTCAACCCAATTGGTTTGCGTATACCCTGCCAAACCTGACCCATGGGACGCAATACCTGGTTGAGGTCGATTACCCTGATGACCAGGCGCGCTCCTTTGTCGTGGAGATGCGCCAGCGCGATCCCACGCAGTATCGCCAGGGACCGGGTATCGATTCCGGGCGCGAGCATCCGCTGTCCAATACCATGCTCACCGCACGCTATTTCCTCAACCCACAGTGGACCGGGGAAGCGCCGCGCATTGTCATTATGAACTCGCAGACCGGCTACCGCGCGGCCGCCGCCGCGATCCGTGTCTATTCCATCACCGCTCCGCTGCCCGTGCTCCCGGCAGCATCTGCCAATGCGCGCAGCTTCGGCTTTTGGTTTGAGGAAGAACAGTCCTACGTTGGCCCTTGGGGCGTGCAGAATACCTCCGCGGCGGAAGTGCTGCCCGCCATGGAACGCTGGGCGGGGACGACGAAATATCTCGGCGGCGACACCCTGGTTGTGACCGCCCACGCCTACGGGAGTATTATTCCCCGGCGCGGCTATGACGGCATGTTCACCTATTCCGTGACCGGTGATGATCAGTTCCGCGGCATCCTCACCACCGCCGAGAGGTATGGATTGAAGGTGATCGCCGATTATCAACCCCAGCGCACTGAGCTCCTCTTCAAATATAACGAAGCGGCGACCGACCCCTATCGCCAGTTCGCCATGAATCGGTATGGCCAGACCACCATCGATCTTGCTGGCGGCGCGAGTGCAAATTATCCGGTCTACAATCCCCTGTATCCGGATTGCCAGGATTGGCTGCAAGCGATGCTGGAAGAATTCGTCAACATGTACAAGGACTCTCCGGCATTAGCGGGGATCTCCCTGCGCGCCATGTTCAACTGGAACAACCCCGGCTTTAATAATTTTCAGAGCCTCGATTGGGGGTATGATACCTATACCGCCCAACAGTTCTGCGCCGCTATCGGCATCACCGACCCCGGCACGCCGCAAACCCGCTACGCGACGTTTACGAACGCGACGTATCTGCAGAAATGGCTGAATTGGCGCGCCCAACAGATCAATAATATCAATCAACGCATGGCGAATGCCGTCCGCGCGTTGCGCTCCGACCTCACCATCTATGCCCTCACGCTCGGTCCAGACTACTTCTCCGCGAGTGATGCCAAGAAAGCCGGCATGACCGACGTCGGCGTCACCGGATATCGCCCCATCAACGGCAGCTACCGGTATGGGCGGAGCAGTTTTGCGACGACTCCCGACTCGGCCGCTTACGACTGGGACAAGGCGCGCATGTCCTTGATGCACAGTCCGAGCTTAGGCGTCTTCGCATCCTCCCGCGCGTTTCTCAATGCGGCCAATTACATTGAGGACGGCGGTGGCACCGTGCCCTCCAGCGCCGTTGGCCTCGCCGGAGCTTCTTCTGCCTGGCTTTCCGGCCATATCTTTGGCGCCGGGCGGAACCAATTGGAGAAGTACGCGATTCCTCTGGCGGAATACGACTGCTCGCTCTTCCTGAACGGCGCGAACGACTATTTTATCGATGATCCGGTGTACATCCGCGAGTTCATGAAGGAATATCGACTGTTGACCACCGATTACTATAAGGCGGTCAACAGCGTGCGCGACCCAGTCGTTGCGCGCGATTTTACGGGGTCCGACTACCGCTTCTACCTGATCAATCGCACCGGGCAGACGCAAACAGTCGCCCTTGATTTTGCGCAGACGGCCACCATTACGCGCCTGTATAACAATGCGACCACGTCCACGACGAACAACGTGATCACGTTGACATTGCAGCCATTTGAATTGCAGGTGTATAAGAGCAACGGCAGCCATCTGCGCGGCGTGCAGACGGTGAACGCCAACGCGCCCACCGGCGATCTCATCCTCAACTACCATTTCGACGAAGCGAGCGGCGCGGTTGCCAAGGATAGCTCCGGCAACGGTAACGACGGTCTACTCGGCAATGAAACGGCCTGGAGTCCCACTAGCGGCAAACTGCACGGCGCGTATACCTTCAACGGCACAAGTTCCCTGAACGGCGGTTTCCTCCCGCAACTTGGGTCGGATTTGACGGTGGCCTTCTGGATGAAAGCCAACGCCATGGCCGTCGCCGAACCGGTGAATAAAATTACCGATGACGGCTTAGGCGCAGGGTGGGGGATTAGCCTGCGCGATAATGGCCAGATCTGGTTCCGCGTCGGCGATCTGTCAAACGAGACGGTGCTTCAATCGGGCAATGGGGCCTACGCGACCGGTACCTGGGTGCACGTCGCCGCCACCTTCAGCAATGGCACCGCAAAGCTCTATATCAACGGCGGCACGCCCTTGACGCAGACCGGCATTTCGCAAACCGTACTGAATGCGAACGCGATGTGTTATCTCGGGAAGTTCCAGCCCTGGAATGGCGGGTATCCCTACAATGGCAGCATCGATGAGTTCCGTATCTACCGACGCGCCTTGAACGATACCGAAATTACCAATCTCGTGAACGGCGGCGCTGAAAACGGACTGGTTGGGCGCTGGGCGCTCGATGAATCTGCCGGGAGCCTCGCTTCCGATAGCTCAGGCAATGGCAACAACGGCGTCTTGACCGGCGACGCGCTGCCCACTTGGGCTCCCGCCGGCGGCAAGATTCTTGGCGGCTTGAACTTCGATGGGGGATACCGCACCAATGACCAAGCCGTGAACTGCGGGACCAGCGTCGGAAATTCCCCCGCCATGACCGTCGCCTTCTGGATGAAGGCCAATGCGCTGAGTTATTATGAACCGATTGATAAAATCCCGAACGATACCTCTGATGCCGGGTGGACGGTCAGTCTCCGAGAAGATGGTAACATCTGGTTCCGCGTCGGCACCATGCAGGCGGCATCGATTGTCTCCACAACCGCCCCCGCCTACGCCGTCAACCAGTGGGTTCATGTCGCCGCCTCCTTTGCCAACGGTAGCGCCAAGCTCTACATCAATGGCGGAACGCCGGTCGTGCTGAACGGTATCACGCGCACCACCATGAATCCCAATGCGACCCTCGTCATCGGGTACCTCTATGTGTGGAACGCCTACCAATTCAACGGGACCATTGACGACGTCCGCCTTTATGACCGCGCATTGAGCGATAGTGAGGTCACGGCGCTGGCCGGTAGCAATAACGAAGACGGCGCCACCGCTTGCTGGAAGCTGGATGACGTGAGCGGCAATGCCGTCGATAGCACAGGAAACGGCCATGTCGGCACGCTCGCCGGCGCGACGCTCCCGGTCTGGGCGCCCGGCTCCGGCAGAAACGCCGGCGCGCTGTCCTTCACCGGCACGAATGGCACCAATTCAGTCGTGAATTGCGGAGCCACAGTGGGGAATACCCCGTCGATGACCGCCGCGTTCTGGATGAAAGCAAGCAAGCTGGATTATATGGAACCGTTGTTTAAGAGCGCGACCGATGCCAGCGGCGCCGGATGGGCTGTGAAACTACGTCTCAATGGCGATCTTTGGTTCCGCGTCGGGAGCGAAACGAATTGTACCGACGTGATGTCGACGGGCGTGTATGCTGTGGATCGCTGGGTACATGTGGCCGTCACCTTCACGGGGGGGACCGCGAAAATCTATGCGAACGGCGCGCTGCTCAGCACACGTACCGGTATCACCCAAACCGTGGTCAATGCCAATGCTCCGCTGTATCTGGGTCTGTATTATCCGTGGTCGGCCTATCTGTATGGCGGCCTGCTCGACGACGTGCGTATCTATAACCGTGCGCTCTCGGACACCGAAATCGCAGCCTTGGCGCGTGATAGTAGCCTGGCGGCCAACTGGAAACTCGACGAATCCACCGGTAATGCGCAGGACAGCACCGGGAATGGCAATACCGGTGTTGTCGCGAATACCACATGGTCGCCCTCCGGCGGGCATACCGCCGGCGCGTTGGTCTTCAATGGCAGCACCAGCGCCGTCACCTGTCCCTCTACGGCCGGCGCGAAGGATGCCATGACGGTCGGTTTCTGGATGCGTCCTGATGGCCTGGCCAACCAGGCGCCGCTCGACAAAACGGCTGCCGGTACGGGCGGTTTCGGCTGGTCGGTCCGTCTGACTGCCGCCGGGCGTGTCACCTTCCAGGTCGGCAGCGAATCGAGTAACACCGTGATCCAGGACGCCAACGCCACGTACGCAGCAGCGGCCTGGACCCACGTCGCCGTCACCTTCGTGGGCGGCAGCGCAAAACTCTACACCGGCGGCGTATTGCGCGCCACCATCAACAATGTTCCACAGGCCGTTCGCAACGTGAACAGCCCCCTGACCATGGGCCAATCGCCCGTGGCCGGGCAATCCTTCAGCGGCCGACTCGATGATGTCCGCATCTACGACCGCGCCCTCAGCGACAATGAGGTAGCAGCCATCGCCCGATAAGCACCAGAAGGGCCAGGGGACAGCTACGGACGATGAATATTTGTCCGTAGCCGTCCCCTAGCAGCCTGTGGGCCACCGCCGAGCGGTGGTCTCGGAGAGGGACGCTCTCCCTTGGGTGACGCGGTACAGTGAGGTGCTGGCGCTGAGGCGGTCTAATAGACCGGGGAGCCAAGCCCAGACGCACGCGCGGATAGGATTTTGGGCCATTTGGGCTGTTTTCGCCAGGGCTTGGGCTTGCTGTTCCCGTTTGGTGGCCTGGAGGGTGAAGAAGCGTTTGCAATTGTAAGCCAGACAGACCAGACGCCATTCGCCCCGGACCTTTTCGAGCCCCCGGAGGGCGTATTGGCGGAAACCGAGCACGGCTTTCATGATGCCGATGGCCGGCTCGACGGTGGATTTGCGTTCACGATAGATCTGCTGATTGGCGGGCTGACGGACTTGGTAGGCCATCTGAACGGCGGGGCTCGCGTCCGGCGGGGGCGGGGTGTCGGGGGCGGCGCCATAGTAGCGCTGCCAATTGAGGCCATGCACGGTTTTGCCGGTGGCGATTAAGGGCGTACTCCCGCGCTGCTGCAGGGTGTCGGCGATGGTCGGATTCCAAAAGCCATGGTCCAGACAGATGGTGTCCGGCGCGCCCAGGACGGCAGGAATGCTGTCGAGGCTGGGCAGGGCTTCCTGGGTATCATTCGGATGCTGGGACACCTCCAGCCCGACAATCAGCCGACTGGCATGTTCCACCGTCACCTGACTATTATAGTGCTGGTCAAAGCCTTGATTGGTGCTGTTTTTCATGATCCGGGAGTCGGGATCGGTGAAATTGACCTGATCTTTCGACGCGGGATCAGCGGTGGGCGGCTCGGGCGGTTTGCCCCGCGGGGGCTTGCCGGTGAGGCGGGCCTTCTCCGCGCGGAGGACCACTTGTTCGGTATACGCGGCCATGGCCTCCTCGTAGCGGGCGGCGGCGCGCGCTTCCAGCACCGTGCGCGCCTCTTGGAGCCGGGTGATGCGTTCCTGCCGTAGGCGAATTTCTTCGGCCGGGTCCATGTCGCTGGGGAGCGAGGCCGGGTCGTGGGCGATCCGCTCCAGCAGGTCTTCGATCTGGTCTTGCAGGTCGTGAATGAGTGCGCCGGCTTTTTGATAACTGACGGCGCGGTGCTTGGAGGCATTCGCATGGATCTTGGTGCCATCATGACTGACAACCTGCATCGTCACATGCCCCTCCTGCTGGGCGCGCGTCAGCAGATCCTCGAACAGGGTGGGCAAATAGGCGAAGACCAGCGTGCGAAATTCCGCCAGCGTGGTATGGTCGGGCAGGCTGCCGGCGGCGAGATAGCGAAACGGGAGACATTCGATGATGGCCGTGCGGAGCGGGCGGGACGTGTGGACGCCGGTCATATAGCCATAGAGCCAGAGCGCGAGCAGCACCCGCGGGTCATAGGGATGCGGCCCAATCGGATAATATAAGTCGTAGAGCGCGGTCAAATCCAGGGAGTCCAAGAACTCCATTAATTGTCGCGCTGGATGCTCGGCGGACACCACGTCGCTCACGAGCACCGTCTGCTCCAGGGTGGCGTCATAATCATACGGACGAAAAATACGCTGCATACGAGACAGTATAGATGAATTGAGAAGCAATTACAGGTAAGAAACGGGTCGCGATACCAGGCCAGTTCCTCCCTGTAGCAAGTGCCCGAGGTCACCGCCCGGCGATGGCCTACAGGCTGCTAGTAGCTCGTTCTAGGGTTGCCCAGGAGAGAGGGATTACTCAGGGTATCTTTCCATCCCGTTGGTATCTGGTCGAAGCAGAGAGATCCCCCGTGATGCCGACGCGCGAAAGGCGCGGCGATAGGCCGCCGGGCTCTGTTCGATGAACCGGGAGAAGAGGCGGGTGAAGTAGGCGCGGGTGCCAATACCGGTGCGGTGGGCGATTTCGTCGATACTGAGATCGCTAAACGCCAGCAATTGCGCCGCTGCCTTTATCCGCGTTTCCTGCAGGTAGCGGATGGGTGACTTGCCGGTCAGTTGATGGAAACGCTGGCCAAAGTATACCGGCGCCAGATTACATAACTCGGCCAGGGTTGCCAGGGTGATCCCATCGGCATAATGCACTTCGAGATGGCGCAGGGCAGGGAGAACGGGGTGCATCCGCACCAACC
>DASXVL010000621.1:0-8705 GCA_036504255.1 Armatimonadota bacterium
CATGCTTGCCAGGCGTCCCGAGGCTCCTCAAGTCTACCGCAAACCGCCCGCCGCGACCACCAGTTTCGTGTGCGGTGGAAGGCGCGCGCAGCGCTCCCTCCGAGCTGTCTGGAACAGGGCCATAGCCCGGCTATCCCCGGCAGGAAACAACAGTCTGAATGAGTTCACCAACAGCACCAAGAAAGGTTCACCCATGACACCCGTACGCCGCACGAATTGGTCCAAGCAGCCCTGGCTGCTCATCTCCGCCGACGACCTGCAGACCGAGCGTCGGCAATGCGCCGAGGAAGGCCTCGACCTCGCCGGAGTGGCGGATGAATTTGCCGAGTTGGCCACCCTCGACCTGACCGAGGAGACGCCGCAACAGCGCGCGGAGGCGCTGCTCGACCGCACCCCGACCCTGCCGCGCATTGAGGGCTACCCGTTCGTGGAACCGTCCGATCTGGCGGGCATTCAACACGCGCGCCCGCACGCCGTGGCGTTGCCCGTTGCGACGCTGGATGCGGCGACGCGCTACGATAAGGCGCTGGGCGGATGGCAGGGACGTGCGAGCGGGTGTCTGCTCGGCAAGCCGGTGGAAGGCAAACGCAGCGGGGATATCGCGGGTTACCTGCGCGCGCAAGGCCGCTGGCCGCTCGACCGCTACTTCTCGCGCCTTGCGCCGGAAGGCGTGGCCGCACAGTACCAATTCGACCTGGCGAAGCCCGGGCAGTACGAGGAAGATATCGTGGCCATGGTGGAGGACGACGACACCAATTACACGGTGGCCGGGCTGGCCATCGTGCAAAAGTACGGTCTGGACTTCACGCCGGCACAGGTGGCCACTTTCTGGCTGGATAACCTGCCCATCTTTCACGTGTGCACGGCGGAGCGCGTTGCCTACAAAAATCTCGTTAACGGCATCGCCCCGCCCGACTCCGCCCGCTACCGCAACGTCTACCGCGAGTGGATCGGCGCGCAGATTCGCGCGGATTTCTTTGGCTACGTCAACCCCGGCGACCCGGAACGCGCCGCCGCCTTCGCCTGGCGCGACGCCGCGATCAGCCACGTCAAGAACGGCATCTACGGCGAAATGTGGGTGGCGGCCATGCTTGCCGCCGCCTATGTGTGCGACGACATCGCCAGCGTCATTCGCGCCGGGCTGGCGCAGGTGCCTGCCAGCAGCCGCCTCAGCGCCGCCATCACGCATACTCTCGCCCTGCACGCCGCTGGCGCGAGTTATGACGACGCCATCGCCGACCTGCGCACGCGGTGGGACGAGACGCAGTCGCATGCCTGGTGCCACACCATCAGCAATGCGGAGATCGTTGCCATCGCCCTGCTCTGGGGCGCGCAGGATTTCACGCGCACGCTCGGCTACAGCGTCATGCCCGGCTTCGACACCGACTGCAACGCAGCCACCGCCGGCAGCGTGCTCGGCGTCTTACTCGGGGCATCACGCCTCCCCGCCGCCTGGATCGCGCCCTTACAAGACACCCTTTACACCGGCGTCAGCGGCTACCACCGCGTCGCCCTCACGCAGATGGCGGAAGCGACGGTGGGGTTGATGGCGACGCCTGCTGCTTCGGGCTAACGCAGCGCCACACGGTGCCGATGAAGGGCTTCGAGTCGTGTCGCGACCACCGCCGTGCGGCGGAGTCATGGACCTCCGGAAGAGCCGGAGGTCCATGACTGAGCAGTTATTTATTCACGATACCTAAGCAAAGGATGCTGGATGCGATGACGATGCTGATAATTGCCCTCGCCGTACTGGGGTGGGGCCTGCCCGTGTTCTGGCTGCTGCACCTTTGGTACGATGGACGTCGGGTGAACTCCCCCTGGGCCATCACCGTTTTCTTCGTCCACCTGTCTCTCTACATTTTGCTCTTCGAGATGGGGGGACTGCGCTATCTCCTGAGCTATTGCGGCCTCGCGCTCTTGCTGGTCAGCCTGAGTCTGCCCCTCCGTCGCCTCGGCGATCGCCGTCTGATTCGAGCGCTCGATGATGAAGAGACCACACGGCTGCAACGCATCGTAACGCGCCATCCGGAAAACGTCGCCGCGCACGTCGCCCTCGCGGAAGCGTATATAACCAACCGACGCTACGCGGAAGCCGTGGCCGAGTACCAACGCGTCACAGAGCTCGACCCTGAGCAAGCCCAGCAAGACCGCCGAAAAATTGCCGAAGCGCAACGACTGCAGGCCCTCGCCGCCACACGCCTCCACCGGTCAATACGCGCAGAGTGATGCGCTTGGCGTGCTGCTAATCTGCTTTTTCGTTACCCGGTCATCGGCCACTCCCGCTCAATTTGCGAAAAGCGTATGGGACTGTCCTCGCGCTTGGTGCCCGTCAGGCGAGGACGCGCCCGTTGTCCGCCGAGTGCCCACACTGTTTCTGGCGCCCGGTGCTGGACTGTCCCCGGTGGAGCGCCGCTCGCACGGGAACAGTCCCCAATACCGTTGAAAATTCACAAAAACCTTCAAATTTTCCCGTCTGGAGGACAGTTGGCCGTAGATCCCCCATCACGGTATTTCGATACCGGGTTATTGAAAATTCAACGGTATTGGGAACAGTCCCGCCCCTATCCTCGGTGTAGCGCGCGCCCGCTGTGGCGCGCCTGTCTTGCCTGCTGATCCGTGCCCGCGAGCGCGACGGTGCGTTCCCAACTTGGCATCCGGCTCCCGTACGCCACACGGATACGGTCGCACCACAGGCGCGCCACAGCGGGCGCGCGCTACGGAAGAGCGCCCTACCAGAGGGGACAGTCCAGCGCCGGGCGCGGATGACCTCCAGGGCGGCTGACCCTGCTCCCGGCGCCGCTTCCGCCACCGGGGCGTTGTCCGCGAGGACAGTCCCCAAACCCAACCTAGCGTCCTTAGCACTCTCGATCCCCGCGGTAGGGGCCGCCACAGCGGACGGCCTCTACCACGAAAGACGCACGCCTCTGCGATAACTCATCCCGATTCGGGGCTCCTGGCCCCTTACTTCCATATCGGCAGTTTCCGCTTGAGCAAGCGCAGGTAATCGGGCCCGAGCGCGAATTCGCCGGTGGCGGGGTCAACGGCGATGCGGCCCAGTTCGTAGCTCATGTTGCCCTGCTGCGCCATGCGCAGGTGCTCTTCCACGTCGGCCAACGAGCGTGTTTCGCACAGATCGAGGCTCACCAGGTTGCCGGGATTGAAGTGGCGCGTGAACACGTTACGGTCGGCGTGCTGCCGCTGGCTGAAGGGGACGTCGTAAGTACGGATGAGGTCCTGGCAGCCGATGAAGCAGGGGTGCACGACGCTGCCGAGCATCATGCCGTCCGGCTTGTAGCGCCGCATCTCCGCGTAGAAGAGCTCCAGCGTGTGCAGAATGAAGCGCTCCTCGCCACGCCAGGCGCGGTCGTAGACGGGGAATTCCGGGAAGATCTTGTCGGCCATGAAGTCGGTCTTCATGCCGTCGGCGTTCAAGCAACCCGGCTCGTCGCTGAAGAAGTAGCGCATGAGCGGTCTCGCGTACTCCTCTTGCGCGCGCGGGTTCGAGTAATCGAGCAGCGGGCTGCCCCACTTGCCGAGCACGCCGCCGCCCGCCAGCCACTCCGGGTGTTGCCGCGCCGCACAGCCTTCGGCAAAGTCAAAGGGGGCGATCCAGAGCAACGCGCGCAGCCCCATGGTGTGAATGCGCTCGATCTGCGCGCGCAGATCGGGGAATTTCTGCGGGTGCGCGTGCCACTCTCCCCACACCGTCTCCCAGCCGGCGTCGATGATGACGCCGCCCACCGGATAGCCATCGCGCTCCAGGGTGTCGAGCAGCGTATCGAGCATCGCGCCGTCAAACGCCGCGATGGGGTCTTTGCCGACAAAATTATCGCCCGGCCAACTGTAATAGGCGCCGTTGCCGGAGAGGAACCCCTGGTCGTTCCAGGTGCAGTAGAGCGGGCGCGTCCACCAGTGTGGCGCGTTGCGCGTGGATTTGCGCGGCGCCATGCCGTCCTCCTGCAAGCGCGCCACGTAGTGGTCCACGCTCTCCCACACGCCCTCTTCGTGGTTAACGAGCAGGTAGAGGCGCGGGGCCTCGGCCACCTCACCCGCGACATAGGGCAAGCCATGCGCGTCGCCGCCGTAATTGAAGCGCAGGGTGTCGATGTGTGTACTGCCGGAGGCAAATTCCAACCCAAAACCCTGCGGCAGGTCGCGCGCGCCAATGCCGAGCATCACCGTATCGCGCTGCAACAGAAAGAACGACGGGCGCGGCGCGTACATAAAATCGGTGGAGAAGGTGCTGAGCTTTGTCCCTTCCGTCCACTGGCGCACCATCTCCGGCGGCATGTTCGCGGGGAACGACGCGCCAGCTTGCCCGCCCTGGTAGAGGTTGTACGTTTCAAAGGTGGCGGTATGGCCATGGCGGTTGCGCCAATGGTGCGCGTGGAAAAAGTCGTGGTGCGTGCCGGGCGCGAGCAGGTTCCAGTGCGCCACCGCGCCCGCCTGAACGAACGCGCATGACGCGCCGACCTCGATATACTCGGGGTAGCAACTGAGCGTCACCGTGAGCGTGCCCAGCGCGGCGGAGTCCGTCTCGCCGCTAACGGTAATCACCACCGGCCCGGCTTCTGCCGGGGCCACCGTCAGCGCGGTCCCGTGCCAGGTGATCTCTTCGCCCGCCAGACTCGGCCAAAGCGCCAGCGCCGTCGGCACATCGAGCAAGCGGTGCCCGGTGCGCGGATCGTCGAGCCGCAGCGCGTGCTGATCGACGTCCAAACAATAGTGAAAGGTCGACACGCGCACCGCGCCGCCGTGTTCTTCGTACTGCATGAGGGTCTCCCCGTGGACAAAATGCTGCGGCCTGCGCCGCGCATTGTTCCTTTAGCCACCGCCCTGCCCACACCTCCCGTCACGTACACAGGAAAGGGGATGAAACAAGTTGCAACAGCCGAACGTCGAGTTGCCTGTCCCCCGCCCACTGCAGTGTGCATCCCAACCGCTTGGACGCTATGCTATATAACGCAAACGGGGATAGCCGAGCTTGGGCCCTGTTCCAGGCAGTGCTAAGGACTTCAGGTTAGCCTCGTGGCAACAGCACGGTCTGGAACAGGGCCATAGCCCGGCTATCCCAGGGGAGGAAGCAACAGCCTGGATATGGCTGCTAAGAAGAAGGAAGCGGGACGCTCGGCACGAGCCACAACGCCCCGCTTCCTCTGCATCCCGCTTATCCTACCACCGCCACTGTACCGCCACCGGCTCCCCGGCGGGCAGGGTGAGGGTGTGCCAGCCTGCGCCGTAGGGCGAAGGGGCCACCGGTAGCTCTGTCGCAATTTGCGCGGCGGCGATGGGCGTTTGCACTTGCACGTCTTGCGCGGTGGCGGCGTGCAGGGTGGCGTTGAGGGTGCGGGCGGTCATGTCCCAGGCGAGGGTGACTTCTATCGCGCCGCGTGCGCGCAGGCCGCTGATTTGGCCGCGCGACCATTTGGCGGGCAGCGCGGGGAGCAGTTTGAGCATGCCGGGCTTGGAGAAGAGCAGCATCTCCTGTACCGCCGCCGTCCAGCCCATGTTGGCGTCGATCTGGAAGGGCGCGTGCTCCATGCTCATGCCGATGCCCATGTTCCGCCAGTCGTTGTGCAGGGTGAGAAAATTGTTCATGACGCAGGAGCGGCTGAGGATGTCAAGGCAGTCCAGCGCGCGGTCGCCCTCGCCCAGGCGTGCGAAGGTGTTGGCCATATAGACCAGCCCCCAACCCGACGACTGCTTCAGCCCGATGGTGAGGCGCTTGTCCAGCGCGGTGACGCATGCCTGGTAGAGCGTGGGGTCTTCTTCCTTCGTCACCTCGACGCCGGGGAAGACAGGGTAGAGGTGCGATTGGTGGCGATGATGGTAGTTATCGGTGAAGAAGGGATGCATCCACTCGCGTATCGCGCCGTCCTCGTTGATCTGGTAAGGCGGAATGCGCGTGAGCATTTCCTGCCAGGCGGCGATCTCCGCGGGGTACGCGCCGAGCAGTTCCGCGCCCTCCACCAGGTGGGCCAGCGTCTCCTTGGCGATGGCGATCTCCATAGTGGGGTTGATGGTGATCTGCATGTTCGCCGCGCCTTCGCTGCCGTCCCAGTAGTTGCCCGGCGTATTTTCCGGCGAGTTGCCCGGCGTGAGCAGGTAGTAGCCGTCCTCGCCGAGGATGAGGTAGTCCTGGTAGAAGAGCGCCACTTCGCGCAGGAAGGGCAGCGCGCACGTGCGCAGGAACTCGGTATCGCCGGTGAACAGGTAATAGTCGTAGTAGTGCTGCCCCATCCAGCCCGCCGCGCCCATGTAGTGCAGAATGTGCGGCATGATGCAGCGCACCAAGCCCATATCAGGCATGGTCACCGCCGGGATGTGGATGCCGCGGCAGCCGAAGAGTTGGCGCGCGTTGCTGCGAAAATCGTCCATGAGGCGCTCGCAGTAGTCGAAGACGCACAGCAGCAGCTCCGGCATGTTGCCCGTCAGCGCCTGCCAGTAGATCATCTGCAGGTTGACGTTCATCATATTGAAGGTCCAGAAGCCGGTGTATTCGCCGCACCAGAGCCCGAGCAGCGCGCACGGCTGGCCGCCGTCATAGGAACTGGCGATGAGCAGGTGGCGGCCAAAGGCCCACATGCGCTCCACCATGGCCGTCGGCGTCTCGCCCGCGTAGGCGTCCAGCAGCAGGCGCTCGTTACTCAACGCGCGCTCCGCCTCGTCCGCATGCAGGTCGAGGGTGACGCGGTTGAAGAGCGCGCGATGCGCCGCCGCGTGCGGGGCAAAGAGGTCGGCGTAACTGGCCGTGAGTGCACCGAGGTGCGCGCCGAGGCGCGCCCAGGCGGCGTGGCGGTCCTCGGCGGTGAATACCTTCAGGTAGAGCAGCACGCGGTCCGCGCCCTGCACATCCACCGTGTTGCCGTGGCCAGTCAGCGTGCCGCCCGTGGCCACCACGCGCACCAACGCGCCGAAATCCTGCCCGTCGTCGTTGCGCGCGGCGTAGCAGAGCGTGTCGCCGCCCGCGACGGTTTCCTCCGCACTGGGCAGCGGCGCGTCCGTCGCGCCGAACTGGTTAATGGCGTCGTGGCGGTCGTGCAGGTCCATGCCGATCTGCACGGTGATCGCGCCGGGTTGCGAGGCGCGGATTTCGCAGACAAGCAGATCATCGACGCGGGAGACGAAGAGCGCACGTGCGAAGGCGATCTCGCCGTCGCGCCAGCGCACCGTCACCTCGCCCGTCTCCATATCCAGGTTGCGCGCGTAGCCGGTGAATGCCTCCTGCGCGGGCATGGTGATGAGCAGATCGCCCAGCGGCAGCGGGAACGACCAGCCCGGATCATAGCCCTGCGCGCGCAACGCCTCCACCATGAGCGGCTGCGCCTCCGGCGCACGCCCGGCGAAGAGCAACTCGCGCATCTTCGGCAGCGTGTCGCTCACGTCCGGCAACTCCTGCCGCCGGCGCTGATCCCACAGGTCCTCGTGCATGAGCAGCACGGTTTCCCGGCACACCGCGCCGTATACCGCTGCGCCCAGCCGGCCATTCCCGGTCGGCATCGCGTCGCGCCAACGGGCGGCCCACCAGGAGGCCGGGTATTGCGTATGCAGGAGGTTCATGCGTCGCCCCTTTTGTTGTATCGCCATTACGTTGTGACGTGCATGCCGTTATTGTGGAATGCCCAGCGCCTCGTGTACCGCCTGGCAGATTTCGCCATGCGCGGCGTTGGGGGAGAAGAGATTTTTGGTCAGGCCGACGGCCAGGCGGTGGGTCGGGTTGGCGTAGCCGTTGGAGCCACCGTAGCCGCCGTGGCCGAAGGACGTATAGGGGTCGCCGTTAAGCCCGTAACCCAGGCCGAAACACTGCGAGGTCGCGGCATTGGGATCGTTGGCCGGGCGCTGCGGTTGCGTGGCTTCCCGCACGCGGTCCGGCGGCAGCAGTTCCACGCCGTCCACCCCGCCGGGGAGCAGCGCGGCGTAGTGGCGCGCCAGCGCGCGGGCAGTCATGATGCCGGAGGAGGCGGGCACGCAGGCGCGGCGCGCGTCGGCACGGTTCATCATGGTATGCAGCGGTTGCACCCAGCCGGGGATGGATTGCGGGGTGGTGTCGTCCGGCAGCACGGGTCCGCCCGGTGCAAAGATTTCATCCAGCACGGCCACGCGCGGCTCGACGTCATCGGGGATGCCGATAAACATGCTGTCGCTGATGCCGAGGGGCACGCCGATCTCCTCGTGCAGCAGTTGGGCAAACGGTCGGCTGTCCACGCGCCTGAGTACCTCACCCACCAACCAGCTGTAGGTGATCGCATGGTAACAGGTTTCCGTACCGGGTTCGGAAATCGGACGCAATTGCGCGATCGCCGCGCACATCGTCGCCCAATCTGATAACTCAGCATAGCCGATGCCCATGGGCATATTGGGCAGGCCCGCGGTGTGACTCAGCGCGTGGCGCACGGTGATGCCGCGCTTGCCATGCACGCCGAACTCCGGCCACACCGCCGCGATGGGCATATCGTAGTTGAGCTGACCGCGCTCGACCAGCAGATGCAGCAGCGTCGCGGTGATGCCCTTACCGGTAGAAAAGATCGGAAACAGTGTCTGGCCATCCACCGGGCGTCCCGTCGCGTCATCGGCGACACCTGCCCAGGCATCGACCACCAGTTCGCCGTCCAGGTAGACTGCCAGTTGCAGCCCACGTTCACGACCGGAGGCAACCATCTGCTCCAGCAATTCCTGCATACGCGCTTGAATATTCACCACCATGT
>DASXVL010000622.1:0-5049 GCA_036504255.1 Armatimonadota bacterium
TCCCCGTGCTCACCCCGCTGGCGTTCGATCCCGGCCATCCCTTCCCGCACATCTCCAACCTGAGTATGAACCTGGCGGTGGTCATCCATGACCCGCACCACGGCGAGCGGTTCGCGCGTTTGAAAGTGCCGGACGTTTTCCCCAGATTATTGCAGTTGCCCACCAAGGGGAAGACGGAGTCCTTGAGCCCGGACAGCGAGACGGACCATCAGTTTGTCTGGCTGGAAGAAGTGATCGCCGCGAACCTGGACATGCTCTTCCCCGGTCTGCAAGTGGTAGCCGCCTATCCGTTCCGGGTGACCCGCGACGCCGACCTGGAGATCGAGGAAGATGAGGCGGACGATCTGCTCTCTTCCGTCGAGGAGAGCGTGGAGGCGCGCCACTTCGGCTCGGGCGTGCGGCTGGAAGTCGATACCGCCATGCCTGAACGCATCCGCGACATCCTGGTGCGCAATATGGGCATCGCGCCCTATCTGGTCTACACGGAAGACTGTCCCATCGGGATGGCCGACCTGATGAAATTGACAGAGGTTGACCGCCCGGACTTGAAGCACCCGCCCTTCGTGCCCTCCATTCCCCCGGCCCTGTCCAACGGCGATAGCATCTTCTCACTCATCCGCAAGCGGGATATCCTGCTTTACCATCCGTATGAGAGCTTCACGCCCGTGGTCGATTTCATCCGCGAGGCGGCGCGCGACCCGCAGGTGCTCGCCATCAAGCAGACGCTCTACCGCATCGGCCCGAATTCCCCTATCATCGACGCGCTGATGGAGGCGCGCGAGCACGGGAAGCAAGTGGCCGTGCTGGTGGAGTTGAAGGCGCGCTTCGACGAGGAGAACAATATCGCCTGGGCACGGGCATTGGAACAGGCGGGCGTGCACGTGGTCTACGGCCTACTCGGGTTGAAGACACATGCGAAGATCTGCCTGGTCATCCGTCGCGAGCAGGACGATATTATCCGGTATGTGCACATGGGGACGGGCAATTACAACCCCGTCACCAGCCGCATCTATACGGATTTCGCCTTTTTCACCAGTGACCAGGCTATCGGCAACGACGCCTCCGACCTCTTCAACGCGCTCACCGGCTACTCGAAAAAGGATGAATACCGCAAGTTGTTGGTGGCGCCGGGCACCATGCGCCAACACCTGCTGGAGCGCATCGAGCGCGAAATCGCCCGGCAGCGCCAGCATGGCGACGGCTACCTTGCCCTGAAAATGAACGCGCTGGTCGATACGGCGTGCATCAAGGCGCTCTACCGGGCGTCGCAAGCCGGGGTGAAGATCGACCTGCAGGTGCGTGGCATCTGCTGCCTGCGCCCGGGGATTCCCGGCGTCAGCGATAACATCACCGTCACCTCCATCGTCGGCCGTTTTCTGGAACACTCGCGTATCTATTATTTCCACAACGGCGGCGAGGATGAAGTGCTGCTGGGCAGCGCCGACATCATGCCGCGCAACCTGGACCGCCGCGTTGAACTGCTCTTCCCGATAGAGGACAAACGGCTGCGTGAAAAGCTCTGCCGCGACATCCTCCAGGTCCACCTGCACGACACCGCGCAAGCCCGCAAGCTGCTCCCGAACGGCGCCTACGAACACTTGCAACCCGTCGACGGCGAGTTGCTCATCGACGCCCAGCAACTGATGTTAAAGAACCGCGCAAAAACCAGTTAGGGATTGGGAATTAGGATTTCGGATTTAGGCTTCAATATGCGGGGAGTGGGTTACTACGTTTGTAGTGCGCGCCCGCCGTGGCGCGCTTGGTTGGAAATAACCGAACCGTGATCGGTTTGCACGGTACCCGTGACCAAATTTGCCCTATGCCTAAATCCCAAATCCTAACTCCCAATCCCTAAATCGGGGTACGTACATGGCATTAACCCATAAACCCGACGACGGCTTTTGTCTCTTCGCCGCCGAAACGCTGCAAGAGCTGCTGCGCGCGCTGGTGCAGGAGATCCCCGGCGTGCGGCAGGCGGAGGACATCGAATACATCCACCGCATGCGCGTGGCCTCCCGCCGGCTGCGCACTTCACTGACGCTCTTCGCCGAAGGCCTGCCCGGGAAAAAGGTCGCCGAGTGGCAAAAGCAGGTACGGCGCATCACCCGCGCCCTCGGCGCCGCGCGGGATACGGATGTGCAGATCGACTTCCTTCAGCAATACCAGCAGACGCTCCCGGAGAAACGCGAACGTGTCGGCATCATCCGCCTGCTCCTCCGCCTGCGCCAGCAGCGTGCTGATCTGCAGCGACGGGTGCTCGCGTCCCTGGAACGCCTGGAGGAAACGCAAATCATCTCCGAGATGGAGGGAAGCCTGCGGCAGATCCTCGTCCGCGCGCGCCTGGCGCAAACGGTGGACCGCTCCCCGTACTTGTACGAGCAGGCCTATATGCGCGTCGCGCTGCGCCTGGAAGAGATGCTCGCCTACGAGCCGTACATTCGCCAGCCGGAGTGCATCACCGAGCTGCACGCCATGCGCATCGCCGCCAAGCGCCTGCGCTATACCATGCAGATCTTCGCCGCCATCTACCCCGATGAGCTGCAAAACGCGCTGCAAGCAGCGAAGGCCGTGCAAACGCTGCTCGGCGACATCCACGACAGCGACGTTTGGGAGACATCGCTGGCCGAATTCCTGGAAGATGAGCGCAAGCGCACGGAACGCTACTACGGTCACGCGCGCACGTTTACCCGCCTATTGCCCGGATTGCATGCCCTGCGGGAAGACCGCCGCCAGCAGCGCGCACAACTCTATCAGGAATTCCTGGCCTACTGGAAACGCCTGCGCAAAGACAACACCTGGGAAGCCCTACGCGAAGAGCTGCGCGCCCAGGTGCCGGAGAAGGAAAGCGTCGCGGTTGAGGAGAGCATCCCTTCGCCAACTGAGCCGGTGCAGGGATAGTTGTACGTAGTAAGCCACGTAGCGTAGTTCAGCGGAGTGGCGTTCCAAGCTTATCTACGAGATAAGCTTGACGGCACTCCACACACGACGTTGCGTGCCTTACTACATACAACTAACACTATAACCAGGATAACCATATGCGTATCGCACTCATCGGTGATATCCACGCCAACCTGCCGGCCCTGGAAGCCGTGCTCGACCATGCCGCCGGCGCCGGGGCCGAGGCGATCTGGAACATCGGCGATTTCGTCGGCTACCACGCCTTCCCCGACGAGGTGGTGCAGCGCATCCGACGGGAAACCAGCGTCAGCGTGGTGGGGAATTACGATCTGAAAGTGCTGCGTGTTCCGGAAAAGCAGGAGAAGTGGCGCAAAGAGAAAGTGCCGGAGAAATGGCTGGCTTTCGCCTGGGCCTATGAACATCTCTTCGCGGAGAGCCGCGACTACCTGGCCTCTCTCCCGCGGGAATTGCGCTTCGAGGTGACGGGCAAGCGTCTCCTCCTCGTCCACGGCAGCCCGGAGTCCATTGACGAGCACCTGCTGCCGGATACTCCGGAGGAACGGCTGCGCGAGCTGGCGCAACTCGCCGCCGCCGATCTGGTCATCTGCGGGCATTCCCATCAACCCTTCGTCCGTGAAGTGGACGGCGTGCTGTTCATCAACACCGGCAGCGTCGGCCGCCCGGATGACGGCGATCCTCGCGCCTGCTACGCGCTCCTCGATCTGAATATCGGGAATGCGCCCTTCGTGACGCACCATCGACTGGAATACGATGTCCAGCGGGCCATCGACGCCCTCCGCGCCAACGGGCTGCCCGAGGATTTTGTGCGCATGGCGCAGCAGGGAAAAAGCCTGGCCGCCATTCAGCAACCCACGGAAGAAGCCCTTCTCGCGGCGGCGAAGAACCTGGCGGAGCGCTGCAGTTATGATGCCGAGCACAGCGCGCAAGTGGCGCGCCTGGCGCTACGCCTGTTCGATGCGCTGCAGCCGTTGCATCACCTGGGCGCTCATGCGCGGCATTTACTGCATCTTGCCGGATTGCTGCATGATATCGGCTGGGTCGAAGGCGGTCGGAGGCATCATAAAGCCTCCCTGCGCCTCATCATGGACGCCGCCGAGATCCCCTTTACTCCTGAAGAACGACTCATCGTCGGCTCCGTCGCCCGCTACCATCGCAAGGCGCTGCCCGCCAAGGAGCACGAGCATTATATGGCGCTGCCGCGCGAAGCCCGGCATGTCGTGGACGTGCTGGCGGCCTGTCTGCGCTGCGCGGACGGATTGGATTGCACGCACTATAATATCGTTCACGACGTTTCCGCCACAGTCACCGGAGGAAAAATAACTCTCAACTGTACTGTGAATGGACCTGCAGAGGCTGAACGCCAGGATGCACTGGTGAAAGGCGATCTGCTCATACAGGTCTTCGCGAGAAAGCTGGTCGTGACATGCACTCCCAGATGAAGAACGCCGGCGGGTCCATTGTGGCCTTCCTGGATATCGGCACCAACTCCGTACGCCTGCTGGTGGTGCGCATTAATCCCAACCATTCCTACACCACGCTCACCGAGCAGAAGGAGATGGTGCGGCTGGGTGAAGGCGAATTTTCCCGCCGGCACTTGCAGGCGGCGGCGATGGAGCGCACCGCGCTGGTCTGCCGCAAATTCGTCGATCTCGCCCATTCCTTCGGCGCGGAATCCCTCACCGCCGTGGCCACCTCCGCCACCCGCGAAGCCGTCAACCAGGAGGAATTCCTCCATCTGCTCAAGCACGACGCAGGCTTGGATGTCCAGGTGATCTCCGGGCGGGAGGAAGCCCGCCTGATCTTCCTCGGCGTCACCAGCGGCATCCATCTGGATGACCGGCTAGCCGTACTGATCGACATCGGCGGCGGCAGCACCGAGCTCAGCGTCGGCGATCAGCGGCACTACCACTACCTGGATTCGCTGAAACTGGGGGCTATCCGGCTGACCGCGGAATACCTGCCCGACCACACCGGGCCGGTGACGGCCAAACAATATGCCCGCATCGTTGAATATGTACGCAATGCCGCGGTGCGCACGGTGCAGCGCGTGCGCCAGTATCCGTATGAGCTGGGCATCGGCACGTCGGGCACCATTGAAAACCTGGCCGACGTCGCCGCCCGCCTGGTATC
>DASXVL010000623.1:0-3640 GCA_036504255.1 Armatimonadota bacterium
CGGCCCTCGACACCCTGCTCCCCTGGAGCCCCGCGCTGCCAGCCACCTGCCACGTCCCGACACGTCCCACCGCCTAACATCACACCCCCAGCATGCCACACGCTCGCGCGAAGGGCAAGGTGTGTGTGGTTTGACGCTTACGTGGAGAAAGGGCGGATATTCGCTGACTCATGCTTCGTATTCACGACGATATACTACAACGGTTGTGCGGAAATTAAGACGTCTACTTAACGTCCGGTAATCGCTACATGTAGAATTACGCTAAATACAGTGCACCAGGGGTAGTGGCGGAGGGGAAGGGATTCGAACCCCTGGACGCTTTGACACGTCAACGGTTTTCAAGACCGCCGCCTTAAACCGCTCGGCCACCCCTCCGCGCTGTGTGTGGTGCGTGATACGCACCGGCCTCCTAAGATAACGTGACGCGACGGCTTTGTCAATCGTTGCTTTGCGTCAGGACTGCTGAAACGCCCCCGTTCCGCGTTGTCGCGTGGCGGGGGCGTTTCACATTCGGTTGGCAAAATGGCTATTTGCTCACCGCAATGCCGCCCAGAATGATACCCATCAGGTAGGTGATGGTGCGGTCTTTCTTTTGCTGGCTGGCCGTGCGAGCCTGGGCTGCCTTCGTCGTCTCGTTGATCGCGGCCTGATCGGCTTTCGTCTTATCCAGATCCGCTTGCAACGCAGCGATTTTGAGTTTGCTATTTGCCGCCTGATTGGCTAATTCGGTCTGCAGCTCGGCGATCAGTTTATCCGACGTGCCGCGTGCGGTCACTTCGGCCGCCAGGGCATCACTCAATTTTTTCACGCTGGCGTCGAGATCGAGGCGGGCTTTGATTTCCGCGTCGAGCGCTTTCTGCAGGTCGGCGATCTTCTTGTTCTGTTCCAGCTTGGTATTGCCCAGGGTCTCTTGCAAGACCTGATTGGCATTCTCCAGGTTGGTGATACGCTTGGACATGGCTTCGGGGGACTCCGCCGCCAACACTGGTACGAATAGGCAGCAGAGCAGCCCAATCAACAACATAAATCGCATGGGGTTTTCTCCTTCAGCTACAAAGTGGACAATCGTTACGGTTTCAATGCCTCAGCATTCACCTCGACATTACCGGCCGAGGTAGCGACCGGACTGGTTTCACCTTTTTCGTTAACCAGTACGGCGTCGGTTAGGGTTAAGGGACAGGCCCCTGCGCCTGTCACGTTAAAGGTGATGACGGCAAGATTGATGTTGGCTTGCGTCAATTTCTGCGCGTTATCGCGCGAGGCCGTGATGATGATCTTGCCATCCTGACTCTCGTCGTAATCCCAACCGCTCAGCAGACGACCGTCCTCGACCAACGCGCTGCCACGGGCGATGATCAGCGGCTGCATCACCGTTGGGTTGTAGGTGAGCGTGAAGCGCACGGCATAGAAATCTACCGCCGGGGAGAGATTCACCATGATGGGAACTTTGGTGGCGCGCTTGGTCGTCACGGGGATGACGCGCTGCATATTCGGCGAGAGCACCAGTTTCGGTTTGGGCACGTTGACCTGGATGTCACAGGTCGCGGGTTCTTTATTCGGTTCCAGGTTATCGCTGGTGGCTTCCAGCTTGATCGTCAGCTTGCCGCTGCCTTTGCCGTTGGGTACGATAAGCCAACTGGACTGCAGCTCATCGCCCGGTTTGAATGACGTGATGGTCTGGACCGCTTTGCTGCCACTATCCAGGCGTAAGCCTTCGGGCAATTTGAGCGTCAACGTCACATTGCGCCCTTCAAAGGCGCCGGTGTTCGTCAGATAACCGGCAATGGTAATGGGCTGCGTGCGCTCATACTCAAACGTCGATTCCGCTGGGGCCGAGATGCCGACACGCAGCACACCGGGCGCGACGTTGATATAGCCAATGCCATAGTTCGTCGTATAGCTGGCGCTCTTGCCGGGATCAAGCGTCGTGGCTTGCCAGTAGAGGGCGGACGCGGTATCGTCTTCATCCTCACCTTTGCGGACGAAGCCTTGATTGGCATCGAGGGTCGGCTCCCACACATCATCCGCCAGCGTGCCCCAATCAGCGAAGATGACCTTGTCGGGCCGCGAGATGCCGGCGCCTTTCAGAGTGCCTTGTGAAATCACCGTCATTTTGATGGGGTCCAGCGTATCGAACGCTTGCCAGTAATCGGGTAAGTCCTGCCCGAGGAGCATGGTGGCGGATTTAATGGATTGCAGGCCGGCGCGAAACGGTGCGCCGTCATTCGCGCCAAGCTTCGTATCGAGCAACATGCGCAGACCGACCTGATGCGCGGCTTTGCCCGTATTCTCGATGCGGTACGAAATGCCCACCGTGTCGAGCATGCGGCTACTGGCGCCACGCTCAAAGGATAATTCTTGCGTCACCACGATGTCGTCGAATTGGTAGGCGGTGTCGATGGCGTTATCTTTCACCGTCGGGCCGCTCAGCAGCGTGCCGTACTTCGCCCCGAGCCCCGCGCGGCGTTCCGTAGCGCCACCAAAGACGTAATTCGTGTCATCGATGCGCACCGTGGTGAAGCTCGTCCACGGCGTATTGCCGCCATAGATCAACTGCTGGTTCTTACTGGCCGGACGGGTGGGATCGCCACCGGTGGTTTCGATGGAAAAGCGTCCGGCTTCATTCGGACCACGGTTCACCACCAGGCGAATGAACTCATTCTCGATGGACAGATTTTTTGTTTCTGCGAGCGCACGTGCCGCCGGCAGCAGCAGGAGGCAGGCGAGAGCGATGGCAGTTATGGTGAAACGAGCGGTCATAATCCTTATCCTCATTTTACGGAAGTTGCTTGGAGGTGACTTTTCCATTGGCAAACGTATAAATTAAGTGGGCGGTACTGCTGACCGGTTTGCCATCACGGACGGATGGTTTGAACCGGGAACGTTTCGCGGCGCGCATCGCCGCTTGATCGAGATCAGCAGCGCCTGAACTCTCGCTCACATCGACCCCATCGACCTCGCCAGCACTATTCAGCGAGACAAGAATCGTCACCGTGCCTTCGCGGCCGGAATTCTCTGCATCTTTGGGATAATATGCCACGCCACGGGTCTCGGCGACCGCACCATACGTTGCGCCGCCATCACCACTACCGCCGCCTTCCGGCTTTGTGCCCGGGCCACCCGTGCCAGCCGTGGTTGACGGCCGCTGCGTCGCCGGTACTTCCGTATGACTGGTTTTCGTCGTGAGCACCGGCATGGCGTTCGCGTGAACTTTCGCGGTGCCTGGCCCCACAGGGGCTAGCGGTTTATTTGCGATGCGCGGGCCGGGCGTAGTCGTGCCGTGATTCACCGGCAACCTCGGCATGGTCGCGCCCACGGTATTTACTTTGCCCGCTTTTTTCGCGGGCAGCGGTAAAGGCTTCGGCGCGGGTGGGGGAGGTGTCGCTTCTAAATCAGGCAGCGTCGGTGCGATGGCCGGTAGCGCGGTCATGTCGGCAATCATACTGACACGATGCACGGTATCGCCGGAGACTTGCGCCGCCGGCAGTGGGATGAAGCGCAGCAGCACAAAGAGCACAAGATGGACGACCAGGGACACCGGAAGCCAAATGCGATAAAAGTATGGACTCATAATCACTCACTCGGCACGGTATCGACCGGGGCCACGGCGGTCGGCTGGGCGGGCGTGGCTTGTCGGGTA
>DASXVL010000624.1:0-7073 GCA_036504255.1 Armatimonadota bacterium
AGCCCGGCTATCCCAGGGCTGAAACAGCAAGGAAAGGCGGGCCCACCGGAGCCTTAGCGAAGGAACATGAGGCCTCTTCCTGTACGCCTAGCGAATCCACCGCGACAATCCTCTATGATAGTACCTGCACCCACTCGACAGCGCATACAGGTATAACTATCTTGCTTGTCGAATAATAATAGCGAAGCAACCGCTAGCAAGGCGTCTTCAACATCCACTATAGAAGGAGCTGTATATGATCGATGTACCGAAAACGACGTGCTGTTCTTGTGGCGTGAATGTTGCCTGCGACACTTCCGGCCCTGTTGAGCCAGGGCACAACGACGAACTTGACTTGCAGTTCATGCTCAGTGTCCTGCAAATCGCCCATGATCTGGTGGCTGATCCCGCCAGTGGGTGGCGTAAAACGTACCCGAATGTGCAAGGGCTACGCAAATACGTCAAATGCTTTGTGGCTGAACAATTGCGTTCACACGGAACGGGAGAACCCGCCGACCCAACGCTGGATAAACCAACGGTAGAGGAAAGCCTGGGGGTGCAGAATACCTCGTGCGCCGTGTGCCGTTCAAACTATTACGCCTGCATGCAACAGGTGCCACAGCCCCCGGATTGCGCGGACAACTACGCGGCGTGCGTCAACCAACCGTGCATTCCCTGACATAACCGTACCAAAAAAAATAAACCGGTTGGCCTGCGCATGCTCCGCAGGCCAACCGGCACTAACGCGTCACGAGAGAATTCTCACGATGCCACTTCACAGTTGAACCGATTCTGGCTATAGTTCTCGTATCTTTGGAGTTTCCGCGGGAAAGGTTCTTTCAGCCATGCCTGACCTGATTCGCTATCCTGCAGGAGATGTCGTCATTCAGCAGGGCGACGCCGGCGATTTCTTTTACATCATTACCGCCGGGACCGTGGAAATCGTCAAGACGACTGCCACGGGAGAGACGGTCCGGCTGCGTACCCTGGTTGCCGGCAACCATTTCGGCGAAATCGCCTTCCTCAGAGATGTCCCGCGTACCGCGACCGTCCGCACAGTCACACCGTGCGATTTCTATATCTTCACCCGCGACGAGTTCCATGACTTCCTGACGGTCAATCCCAAACTGCGCGACTGCATTGAACAAGAGGCCATGCTCGTGTTACGCGCCTCCGGCGATCTCCTGTCCACCTTGCCATCGGAATCATCCTAAGAAACTGTATTTACCGTCGGCGCGGCCATTGGTAACACCGCGTAAATGCGTGCCTGCGGCGCCCCGTTGCTACGCTCCACCACCACACGCAGCGCATCGACCGGCTCAGCATCAAGCGGGTGAATGCGTAAGCGCTGATAGTTCCCGGCCACCTGCACCGCTGTCGCCCAGACGCCGTCACGGCGCACCTCCACCCGGTAGTCACGGACACACTCGGGGAACTGCCGGAAGGGATGGACCGTGCGAATGGGGCGCAGGAAGTAATCCAGGTCCGTATCAAAGAGCAGACGTACTTCCTTCAGGAGCACTGGCGTTTCCCAGGTGAGTTGGAGCCACTCGGGCTCGGAAAAATCGGTGCGGGCGCTGACCCAGAGATTGGGGGCGAAGTAGGGGCGCAGGTAGGCATTGGCCACGTTGCCCGGCGCATAGGCCTCCTGTGCGGGCTGCAAGCGGAAGCAGGCGGTCTGGTGCCGCGTGCGCCAGATGTCATTGACGCGCACCCAATCCGAGTAGTCGTTGACAAACTCATAGGGCCGGACACCCTCGGAGTTTAAGACACGCGGATGGCGCTGCATACTATTCACGCCGGGCAGCTTCTCTCCGCTGGTGTGCACGACCACCAGCGGGGCAGGCGACAGTTCGACAAAGACCCAGCCGGGGTGTGCCAGGGTGACCGGGGCCGGCAGGGTGACCCACTGGGCGTCACCAGGGTTGATCACGATGTCGCCCGTGTACAGCTGCTGGTGCGGGAAATAGTTCCCTTTTTCGTCACCCAGATACAGCGTGTAGTGCAGCGTGCTGCGTTGCGCGCAGTCCACAAGAAAGGCGATGCTCTCCAGGCGCGAAGAGACCGGCGCCATATGCAGTAACGGCTGTGTCAATGGAAGACGCGCATCGCTGTGTTCCAGCGCAGGGCAACTGATATATGACGACGCGTCCACGACGGCAGCCGGCGCCAGATTGGCGGGGTGGCACAGCGGAACGCCAACCAGCTCATGATCATCAAGCAACAGGCTCTGTTGAAGTGCGGTCGCCGCCTCACCCTTGGCTAACTGGCGCGGCGTCAACTGTTGGCGCAGGCATAGCGCCGCGGCGCGTCCGACGGCTTCCCCCAGCAACGCGCACGTACAGATCAGGCGTGTGCTGGACAGCGCGCGATGCGTCACACTGACATTTCGTCCGGCAAAAAACAGGTTCGGGACGGTGCGCGAATACAGGCTGCGCAGCGGAATCTGATAGAGTCCGGGCAAATGACGAAAGATGGTGCCGGGGGCGTCATCGTCGAATCCATATTCCGCATGATCATCCAGCGACCAGCCACCAAACGCCACGGCATCCGCAAATGTCTGCTGGGCCAATATGTCATTTTCCGTCAGCATGTAGTCGCCTTCAAAGCGGCGCGACTCCCGCTTACCGGCGATGCTCGACACCCAGATTAGCGCATAATTTTCCACAAGTTCCCGCTTCGGACTGCGACTCTTAATGTAATCCCAGACACCGTACGCCAGGGACAACGCCGCGAAACGGATGCGTTCGGCATCCTGCACATGATCGAGGCCATGACCGGTTTCGATCCACCAATCGCCGAGGATATTTCCATCGTTGCCGAAGTACAGCAGCGGTTCACGACCGGACTTGAAATCCGCTTCCTGCAATATGCGCGCCCAGGAGGGGCGCACGAAGGGCACGGGGTGCCCCATGTCACGTCCCCAGAAAGTGATGGTGGCGCCCATGGTCGAGGAGGAGGCGTCTTCCGGGGCATTGGGTTCGGCGAACTCCGCCCGGGCTTCACGTCCCTGCCGGAACGGCGCCCCGGCTAACGCGCCGAGCACGCCATCACCCGAGGCGTCGACAAAGAACTCCGCGGTGAAGGTGGTACGCGTCTCCGCGCTGAGGGTTAACGCCTCGACGGCGATAATACGCTCTCCCGCCATGTGGACGGTATCGACGGCGGTATTGAGATACAGCGTCAAACCCGCTTGGCTGTGCACCAGATCGAGCAGGGTCGCGTCCCAATACTCCATGTACCCCTCGGGGTTGCGATAGAGGTTTTCCAGCAGCAGTTCTTCCAGCAAACCGGTCTCACGGAAGTAATAGCTATTATTCCCGCCGCCTGCGCCCAGCGCCGGTACACCGATCTCTTTACTCGCATTGCCCCCCAGCACCGGGCGGTCCTGAATCAAGATGGTGGCAATACCGTCACGCGCGGCGCGCACGGCGGCCAGCACGCCGGCCAGGCCACCACCCACAACAACTAATTCAGCTTGGACTTGCTGCTCATGCACCGTGCGCCGGCACTGTGGTAACGGGGATTGCATTGTGCTGCCTCCACTGCATCAAGTTATAGGTATACCCGTTGTGCGCAAAGCGGCCCTCACCCCAACCCCTCTCCCAATCCTGGGAGAGGGGCTCCAACGGGGCGAATACTTTGCGCAACTCAACCGTTCTTACGGCCTCGCGAACCGAAACTGCATGAAGCGCGATGCAGTACGGCAGAGCCCCCTCTGGGACTTCCTGCAGTGACAGTTGTGGGGCTGCCATGGGTGCAGAAGATCCGCATGGTAGCCCCACAAGCGCCGACTTACGGCGTGATGAGCACGAGCGTGCTCTCCGCCTCCACGCCCCCACCGGCGCCACCGGACGCAAATCCGTGCGCCTTATCGGGGAACGCTAATTTCCATAAACTGCCGGTACCCGGACTCTCGTCGCTCCAAGTTTTCCCGCCATCCGTGGTATGCAAGAGGTAGCCGGGCGGTGGGGTCTGCATGCCATACCCACGCCGCGAGCACAGCCAGGCTTCGTCCGCGGAAATCGCCCACACATCATTGGCCGGGTTCACGGAGGGGATCTTCACGCGTTCCCACGTTTGTCCCCCGTCTTTGGTACGCATGACGATGGGAGATTCGAACTGCGCGTGGCCATTCGGGTTAGTGAGCATTTTCCCGTCTCCGCCGATGGCCCAGCCACTTTTCCCGTCTGCGGCAAAATGCAGTCCCGTGATGCCCGGGTTTGCTCCTGTTTCGTATTTCACCGGCACTTGCCGAGCCGTCCATGATGTCCCGGCATCGGTGGTTTCAAGGAACAAGCCTCCCATGCCCCCCAGCATCACATGCTCGAACGAGAAGACGTGCATGCCCGCATGCGTAAAACTCGCGGGCATCGGCTTATCCTTGTACGTAAAGGGGCCGCCGGTATAATTGGCTACCTCGACCGGCGCCCAGTTGACTCCGCCATTCTTGGTCATGAATATGGGGCCATTGTTCGTGTTTATCCAGCCCTTTTTCCCCGCGCTGTCAAACCAGATTTGTCCGAGCACCCAGCATTTTTCCAGTGCAGGTTGATTTTGCTTCGCCCAGCTCTTCCCGCCGTCGACGGTTTTCAATAGCACTTGCGTGCGCGGGGAAAGCACGACCGCCACCGCCCAGCCGACTTGCGCATTCGCCATGCACAGCCCTTCGGCGACATCGTTGGACAGTTCAACGTCAAGCTTCGCATCTTTCCAGGTCTGTCCGCCGTCTTCCGTGTACTGAATGGCGCAGCCGGGCTTACCCATGGAGTGCCCACCGAGCAAGACGCCATGTTGGGCGTCAATGAACGACAAACAGTGCGGGTTAACGGTGCCCGGGGAGACCAGCTCCGTCTCCACCGCCATCCCAGCCAGCGGGGGCAAGCACAGTAGCACTACAAGCATAAAGAGGTATCGCATGGGCTATTCTCCTTCTCACCACGTTTGTACCGTTCAACAACAGCCTCGCAGGGCTAAAACATACTGATGAAACGTTCAACCGATTATACTAACCATCATCTGAACCGTCAATCAGTCCACCGGGAATAACGAGCTGCAATGCATTGCAGCGTTCTCTGGAAGGATACACGCGTCAGCCGTCGGCACGGAGCTCGTCGCATACCGCACGCATGGCCTCGATATTCTCCAATGGCGTGTCCGGGTATACATCTATCTTGACCCAAACGCCGCCTTGTTTCGCCTGCATCACGGCGGCGATCTCCCGGATGTGCGCTGTCAACTCCTCCGGTGTCCCGTAGGGCATGAGTTGCTGGCGGTCGATGTCAACAGAGACACTCACCTTGTGCAAACAGGCATCACGTATGTTCTCAATACCGTTCGGACGTGATTGCAGGTTGATGATATCGGCGCCCGCCTCAATCAGATCGGGAATGATGGGCAAGAGGAAACCATCGGTATGAAAATACACCTGACGTCCGGCCGCTTTCACGGCCTGGAACATGTGCCGGTAGCCATCGTAAAAGTAGTGACGCCACATGTCGGCGCTCACCATGAGTCTATTTTGCTCACCCCAGTCATCGCCAAACACGATGCAATCGACCTCCGAGTATTGCAGGAACTTCTGTGCCGCGGCGATGTTATACTCGACGATCATCTCGATGAGCTGCGGGAGGCGCGGATCTTCCATCGCCATATCCAGCATCGTATTTTCATACCCGCGCAAGAAATACACGCGCTCCCACAAGCGCTCCCAGCCGCCGGTGATGAATTTACCCGCAGCGACATTGCGGGCAAGCCCTATTTCAAAGGCCTTGGGGTCCCAGGCGACCTTATCAACCGTGTGCAGCGGATCAGGGGTGCGAAATTGCGCGAAGCCCGCCCAGTCGTTTGCTAGCGGGTGATGCGAGATAATGCCTTCGAGGCCATCCACTTTACAGTCCCACACGCAACCCCAGGCATCGGTAAACACGTCACCAGCGTGGTAGGAAGGCGGCATTTCATCATAGTCCGCTCGCGGACCGGGATACGCCGCCAAGTCGTTGGGCATGCGCGCGGCAAGAGGCTCCAACGCCTCACGGTACTTTTGCCAAGTCGCACAGGAAAACCCACTCTCCACGACAAGGGAACTCGCGTCATCCCACGCCAGCGATTTCAAGATGCGTTCACGCCCGGTCATACTTCACAACCTCCATAGGGGAGCAAGTAGTTGGTAAGTCATGTACTGTGTGCACCCAGGCACGCGGGCATCCCTCTGCGGCCCGCGACTCCCAGGTATTATTACGCGCGTCCAGCCGCCCCGGTGCGACGAATCCAGCGTTCCACCACGGGGACCATCGCGTCGATGGACAGCGTCAGCGCCGCGGGAACCCAGAGGTTCTCGCCACGCTGCCATTGTTCGAGGAGCGAGTTGCGCATGGCGCTCACCAGGTCCGTCGCCACGTTGACTTTCGCGATACCGAGTAAAATGGCGCGCTGCAGATCCTCATCCGGCGTACCGGAGCCGCCATGCAGGACCAGGGGTACGTTGGGTACGGCGTGATGAATCGCCTCAAGGCGTGCGAAGTCGAGTTGCGGGAGCTTGGTATACTGCCCGTGCGCATTCCCGATGGAAATGGCTAACGCGTCGACGCCGGTGTGCGCCTGGTAGGCCACCGCGTCTTCCGTCGTGGTCAGCGTCGAATCGCCCGTGCCCTCGGTGGTGATATTATCGACCTTGCCCACATGGCCAATTTCGCCTTCGACGGTGATACCACGCGGATGCGCCAGTTCCACGACGTGGCGTAAGGCGTCAGCATTTTCCGCAAACGGACGCGCCGAATAATCGAGCATGACCGAGGTGTAGCCGGCGGCCACGCAATCGTCCACTAGTTGCACGGAATCCCCGTGGTCCAGATGGAGCGCCGCGGGAATATCGAAGCGCTTGGCCATCTCAATCGCCATCCCGGCGAACTCAGCGGGGTTCAGCAGCGATAATTCACCGGGGCCGTTCATCACGATCACCGGCGCGCGCATATCCGTCGCCACACGCAACACATTTTGCAACGTCTCCGCGTTCCATACGCAAAACGACGGCACGGCGTATCCTGAAGCGCTTGCCTGCTGTAGCAGCTCATGCATCGGTACAAATTTCATCA
>DASXVL010000625.1:0-7420 GCA_036504255.1 Armatimonadota bacterium
GGGCACTATCCGCTGGAGAAGCTGATGCCGCTCGATATTCAACGATTGTACACCGAGCTCCAGCGAGCCGGGAGTAACCATCATACCAAAGGGCAACCGCTCTCGGCGAAATCCATCAAGAATATTCACTCCGTCTTGCGCAAGGCGCTCGCGCAGGTGGTGCGTTGGCGATTGCTCGTGCAAAACCCCGCCGAAGCCGTGAGTTTGCCACGGTGTACGCGCCCAACAACAACAGCCTTGAACCCCACGGAACTGCAACGCCTAATGCTGGCCATCACCCCTGCTGAATCGCCATGGCGGATTCCGCTCCTTATTGCCATCGGGACGGGCATGCGTCGCGGGGAGATTCGCGCGCTGCAATGGCAAGATTTCGACCCAGAGCAGCGTCTCCTGGTGGTGCGCCGGGCACTGAGTCCTGTAACGAACTCGCAAATCGTCGTCAAAGGCACAAAAACGGGAAAGATACGTGTCGTGGCACTCAATGATTCACTCGTGCAGGCGCTCAACCAGCATCGGGACACCACGAAGTTCAACACGCCGCGGGATTGGATTTGCTGCCGAGAGAACGGTGATTACCACCGACCGGTGAGCTTCTCCAGAGATTTCACCCAGTTGATGGGCACGCTCAAGCTAAAGATCACCCTGCATGGCCTGCGCCACACCCACGCCACGGCGTTGCTTGCCGCCGGTATTCCGGTTAAGGTGATTAGCGAACGCCTGGGGCATGCCAGCGTGATCATTACACAGGATATCTACGCCCACGTGCTGCCGACCATGCAGCGCGAGGCTGCCGACGTAATGGAGAACATCTGGATGGGCGGGAGAAATTAGCCATCGCCCGCCACGTGATAGCGCATGGCACATTGGAAAAATCTTCTGGGGCATGGCCTTGATTCTCTTGCAGCGAACCAGACATTATGGTAATATACTGCCCGTGCAATGGTGCTCACGCAGCACGGTGTGAGTGTCTCATGCAACAATTTATCAAGATTTGCCCGGGTGGCGGAATTGGCAGACGCGCTAGGTTGAGGGCCTAGTTCCCGTTAAGGGAGTACGAGTTCGAGTCTCGTCTCGGGCACCAAAATTGAGATCAAAACGCGCTTGGAGCACACGCTTCGGGCGCGTTTTTCGTTGGTCTAGAATGGGCGGAGGTGCACAATGGGTGTACAACGACGCTTTTCAGTCGCTTTAAGACGCCTCTCGCTTCTCGCATTGCTATTAGACGCTTCGCTGCCGACGCACGCCTACGCCGTAGCCAAGAGCGCTGTTGATTTTCGATCGTCATCGTCGCCAGACAAAATAATTGGAAAGGTTTTCAGGTCGCGTGAGCGAATATTCTGTTTGAGCATTAATCAGGTAATCATCTTTCCATCGCAAGGTGACCGTTTATGACAGCACAGGATATAGCACCCTCTACCACACTTCCCCGCGTCACCCAGCAAGCGCATCGGACGTATGCCAAATGCCTCACCGGCGGCGCATATGTACCCTGGTGGACGACGGTGATTATCACCGCGAGTTCGGCGAAGCAAGCAGCGGGGTATCGCGAGGAGATCGCCCGCCGTCAGCGTGAAGGCCAGGTGCCAGCCTCGGCACAGTTCCTTGTCGTACCCGATCTGGATAACGAACGTATTGGGAGCGGCGGCGCAACGTTAAATGCGTTACGCGTCCTCGCCGAGACCTTAACAATACCGGCGAGCACAGAGACGCTCACCGCCTGGTGGGCGCAGCAGCGGGTGCTCATCATCCATTGCGGTGGTGACTCGCGTCGCCTGCCACAATACTCCCTGTCCGGCAAACTGTTCAGCGTGCTCCCCGTGCAAACGCCATGGGGCAAAGTGAGTACCGTCTTTGACGAAATGCTCGCACTCTCCACGCCATGGGCCGCACGCGTGTCCTCAGGGCTGGTGGTCTCCTCAGGCGACGTCATTCTCACCTTTGATGCGGATACCGTGACATGGGAGCGTACCGGTGTCTGCGGCGTCGGCATGCGCGAACCGATTGAGGTCGGCAGCAAGCATGGGGTCTACGTCGTCGGCGAACAGGGACGCGTCTATTCGTTCCTGCAAAAGCCATCCATCGCCCAAGTGCAAGCGGCCGGCGGCATCCTGGATGACGATCTTGTCGCCGTAGATACCGGGATCCTCAAATTTGATGCCGCGGCCTGCGCCCAACTATCTACTTTAGCCGGAATACGACATTCGCCGGAGGGCTGGCTGATCGATTACGGTGTGCTCACCCGCACGAGCGATGGCACGATTCCAACAATTGATTTGTACGAGCATATGACACTAGCCCTCACGGGTGAATGGGTTCCCAAGCAAGATGCTGATTCCGCCTGGCATACGCTGGCTAAAGCATTACAGGGCATCCCCTTCTGGTGCGATGTAGTGGCAGGCGAATTCACCCACATCGGCACCACGAAACTCTTTCGACAGCTACTCACGGAAGAGACCACGTTTTCTCGTCTCTACGAAGCACGGCAGCGGCTAGGGGCTATCACCTATCCTGGTTTGCGTTCCGCCGGCGTCATTATCGAAAGCGCGCTGCTTGGCGGTGGCGAGTTGGCCCCCGGTAGCGTGATCATCGAATGCGAATTACATGGAGCGGTGCATGTCGGCCATGGCGCGATTCTGCACGGACTCTCCGGCCTACAGGCCCCCATCGACATTCCCGACGACACCGTGGTTCACCAGGTGCCGTTGGCCCTCCCTGATGGACAGCGTGGTGTCGTGATCCGTACGTATGGCGTGAATGACGACCCCAAAGGAAGTGTGGCCCAGGGAACGGCGACCTGGTTCGGTCGCCCGCTCCTCGATACGCTGGCCGCGCTTGGTCTCGATCAAGAACAAGTCTGGCCAGATACTCCAGCCGAGGCACGCACACTCTGGAATGCACACCTGTTCCCACTGTGCACTGTGGAACAGGCGTGGGCTTGCGCGCGCTGGATGCTCGGTATCGCGGACACCTTTTCTGCGACAGAATGGGCCGCCTATACCCGCTTCTCGCTGGCGAGTAGCACGCAGCGTGCTGACAGCGCAGCGCTGGCAGAGGCGCGTACGCAGCGCCTGTTTGCAAACTGGACAATGACTGCGCTCACCCTGGCGGAATCCGGTAGCGATATTCGCCCCTTGCTCGCCTCGTCCCCCAATGTCACTGTGCTGGCAACGACCGGACGTGCCCTCGTCGCACGCGCCGACGCGCTGGCGAACACGGCGTTGACGGAGGCGGCAACCCAGTATTTTCACGCCAGCCGATTTCTTGGGCATGCTGGATTAGCTGATGAGGCCGATGAGGCGTACCGACGTGCCTTCGCTTACGTACAGCATGGTGTGGAATTCGGAGTCAAACAGACCGCAACCCCCAACTGGTCCGGGCATTGGTCGCACAACAATATCACCGTATCTGCGCCCGCGCGCATTGATCTGGGCGGTGGTTGGTCGGATACCCCACCCTTCTGCCTCGATTGGGGAGGCACGGTACTGAACCTTGCCTTGACGCTGAACGGCGAGTATCCGATTCGTACTTCCATCAAGCGCCTAAGCGAACCGGTATTGCGCTGTATCTCTGATGATATTGGCGAGTCCACGGAATACCGTACCACCGAGGAAGTGCTCGCACGCCCGGAGCCCGGTTGTCCTTTCTCCATCCCGCGTGTGCTGATGCACCTGACCGGTCTCATACCCGCAGGAACCGATCTGGCGACGACCCTGCAGGCGTTAGGCGGCGGCCTGGAGATTCGTACTTCGGTCCATCTGCCCATGGGGTCAGGATTAGGTACCAGCAGCATCCTTGCGGCTACTATGGTTCGTGCACTCGCCGAAATGCTCGACCTTAACCTGACCGACTACCAGTTGATTGATCAGGTGATGTGTCTTGAACAGCTCATGACCACGGGCGGTGGGTGGCAAGACCAGGTAGGTGGCATCTTTCCTGGGGCGAAAGTCATCATGTCCGGGCCCGGCCTGCGGCAGCGCTTACGTATTGCGCCGGTGGGCTGGACGCCCGAACGTGAGCAGGAATTCTCCGAACGGCTGGTGCTCTACTACACGGGGATACGACGCATTGCCAAGAACCTGCTCGCCCAGGTTGTCGGCAGTTATCTTGCGCGCGAAGTCGCCACGGTGCAGGTGTTACACAGCATCAAAACACTAGCCACCGAAATGAGCTACGCGATGCGTGAAGGAGAATGGTCCTACCTTGGCGATCTCATCGATCGTCACTGGGCCCTCAACCAGACCCTTGACCCGCACACAACGAACGCGCCCATCAATGCCCTCTTGCAAGAGGTCCGTCCCTACTTAGCCGGAGCCAAGCTCGCCGGCGCCGGCGGCGGTGGTTTCATGATCTTACTCGCCAAAGACCAGTCAGCCGCCACGGCCCTACGTGCGCACCTTGCCAACGACGATTTGCCAGGAACTGTGTACGAATGCGCGATCGTCAATTCGGGGATGCGCATTGAGAGGGATGAGTGACCTTTGGGTCACGTTCTTGAGGAATTCTGGCGCGGTGCTGAACATGGTTTCGGCGCCACGCCTTCGCGTTAACGCAGCAGCTTAGTGAACGTTTGCAGGATAATGCCGAAATCGCCTGCGACGCTGGCTCGCTCGGCGTACGCCAGATTAATGCGAATCTTCTCCGGCATCACATCCTCAATATACGTGCGATCAGGATCGGCAGCCTGTGCCAGCACCTGGTTTTCATCGCGATATTTAATCGAGGCAGGGTCGGTGATACCTGGAAACACGTCGAGCACGCGTTGCTGTTCCAGCGTATAGAGCGCCACATAGCGCGGTACCTCGGGGCGCGGGCCCACCAGGCTCATCTCTCCGGAAAGTACGTTGAAGAGTTGCGGCAATTCATCGAGCTTCGTCTTGCGCAGCCAATGCCCCGCCCGCGTAATCCTCGGATCGCGCCCCACGGTAATGGCCCGCCCCAATGCTTCCGCATTCACGACCATCGTGCGAAACTTCCACATGCGAAACGGTCGACCGCGAAAGCCCACCCGCTCCTGGCGAAAAAATACCGGCCCTCCATCATCAAGTTTAATGATAATGACGGTAAGCAGCAAAAAAGGCCAGATCACCAGCAGACCGAGTCCGAACCAAAATAGATCAAAGCAGCGCTTGCCCAGGGTCATTTGCGGAATCTTCCTACGATGTCAGTCACCGCGCCAACGATGCGCGTCACCTCGTCGTCAGTGAGACGGGGATTTAATGGCAGGCTTAGGATACGTTGGTAGTTCGTGAAGGCCACAGGGAAGTCTTCCGGTGTATAGTTATATTTGTCGTGATAATACGGATGGAGATGAATGGGAATAAAGTGGACGGACGTCCCGATGCCACGCGCGGTTAACTCATCAATAAACTGATCTCGCGAGATGGTGAGTTGTTCTGGATGCAGGCGTAAGCCATAGAGGTGCCAGGCATGATCCACGTACGGACGTGTCGTGGGCGTTTCCAGGGCCTCAATGGCAGAGAAGGCCGCATGATACTGCCGTACGACCTCTTGCCGACGCAGATGGAAACTCTGGAGCTTTTTGAGTTGCCATATTCCCAGCGAGGCTTGAATATCGGTCATGTTATACTTAAAACCGGGCAGTACGACCTCATAAAACCAACTACCACCTTTGTCATACCGCTTCCAGGCGTCATGACTCATGCCATGGAGACTGATCATACGCGCCTGCTTGAGAAACTCCGCGTCCCCGGTAAGCATACCGCCTTCAGCGGTCGTCATATTTTTTGTCGCGTAGAAACTGTACGCGACCGGATTCTTTCCTGCACCGATATAGCGGTCTTTATATTTTGCCGGCAAGGCATGCGCCGCGTCTTCAATAATCTGCAAACCATGCGTTGTCGCCAATTCTTCGATCGGGTCCAAGTCGACGGGATGCCCGGCATAGTGTACCGGGATGATTGCACGTGTCTTAGGAGTAATCGCTTCGGCAATTTGCTTGGGATCGATATTCAAGGTATCCGGCTGGACATCCACCAGCACCGGACGCGCGCCGCTATGCTCGATGACATTGATCGTTGAGCAGAAGGTCATCGGCGTGCTGATCACCTCATCGCCCGGTCCAACACCTGCCGTCACTAACGCGGTATGGAGCGCCGCCGTACAGGAATTCACCGCCAGCGCCCCCGGAGCGCCCATATACGCCGAAAAATCCGCTTCAAACTGCCGCGTCTTCGGCCCGGTGGTAATCCAATTTGAACGCAAAGTATCGATAACTTCGTTAATCTCCTCCTCGCCAATGAGGGGGGGGGAGAAGGGAATGAAGGTATTGCTAGACATAACTCAACTCTTTCTCGACAGCGGAGAGGGGCAGCATGTACGCATTCATTACACGCCCATCAGCTTGTGCAAACGTGTTAACCAAGCGGAAGCCGAGGTTATCATAAAAGCTATTCACACTGGCGTTATTGTGCGCATCTGTCGTCAACTTCACATAAGCGGCATCCCGTCGACCTGCTTCTCGAAGAAAATCTGCAACGAGTTGCTTGCCGATACCACGCCCGGCATAATTAGGGTCAACACCGATAGACGAGAGTTCCGCCGCCGTTCCCGGATGTAATTTATCCTGATCGCCATCATGGTTCACATGGCGAAAATTCATAAGGACCCGCTTGATCATACGGGGATAAACCAGCAGGCGCATAAGCACCGGAAAGGCCAAACGCCACTTTTTCGCGCGCATGGTCTCATAAAATCGCACTGTGTCGACAAAGCCCGCGACAAAGCCCACAACATGCTCATCACGCATGGCGACCCAGAGTATCCCTCCGGATGCCTCCAACACGAGACGGTAATACTCGTGCAAGAACCAGGGCCCCAACCGCGTCAGAAAAAAATCAGGGAAACTCTCCTGATGCGTGCGCACAATCCCTGGAATATCCGCAACGTATGCTACCCTGGTATCGGAACACCTTTGTATTTCCGGATTAATCTGTGAGAGCATGTAATTATTCTGCCCTATCGTGAAACTGCATCGGGTTATGATACAACCGAGCGGAACACCTGATCAAACTGTCTAATGCCGACTTGGAGTGATAATTCCCGTTGGTAGAACGCATTCCCATTTTTCCCCATTGCATCTCGGTCTGCCACCGATTTTCCAGCCATCGACCGAACTGCAGCAGCAATGCTATCTGGATTTTCAGGCTGGCAGGAGATACCTGCGCCTGCACGAAGCACTAAATCGGCAGCATTGCCCTCAACACCTATAATGATAGGCCGGCCAGCCGCCAAATACGCTTGAGTCTTCTGCGGAATAGTCATGCGGAATAACGGGTCATTTTTTAGGTGAATAAGCAATGTATCAGCGGCTGCCAAGTAACTCCCTACTTCAGATATTGGTTGGCGTGAAAGAAACCTTACATTCGGCAACGCGGCGGCTGTGATCTGCAAATTCTCGACC
>DASXVL010000626.1:0-1509 GCA_036504255.1 Armatimonadota bacterium
CCCGGAGTCGCGCTCAGCCTGCCGTTGGATGCATCTCCGGCGCTGTTCTTCGGCTGGCTGAGCGCGACTGCGGTCGGCTTCCAAACGGTGCTGTTGACATGACCCCTGCCAAACCGTGCTATTGCACCCACCGCTTCCGCAGCGCGCGTGAATGGGGTATAATAAAAGGACAATTCCATCACATGACGCTGTGGCGTATTCCTCGGTCTGCCGAGGGATACGCCTTTTTGCGTTTGCCAGGGACGACAGCCCGGCCGAGCGCTGAGGACGTCGAAAGGAGCGCCACTTGGAAAAGACACCGGACAATTTAATTCACAAAGCGTTGGACGAACTGCCCGGAGCGGGCAGAGACCTGACGCCGACGATTCTGACGGTGTATGGCCTCGACCCGGACATGCGGAAGGCGGAGCCGTGGGACCCTGCAGAGCCGCTTGCCGACTTCCCCGCCCACTGGCAGCCCGCCATCAAGGCGGCCGCCGTGCAGCTGGGCGACCGGGATGCGGCCGAGGACGCCGCGCGCAGCACGGCGGTGGACAGCCTGGCGAAAGTCGCCGCGGGCACGCTCGCCCCCGAGCATCTCGACCATGACTGGCATGCCAACTTCACCGCGCAGACGGGGTTGGATGCGGCAGGCACGGCGGGAGAGCAACCGGTGATGGTGCAGGGCACTGTAAGTCGGTCGTGGCCAGAAATGGCCGGACGGCAAGCGCTCGTTGTGCCCGGGCTCGACACGCCGCTCGCCAATCCACTCGAATCCAGTCTCACGCCTCTGCTCGGCACGACGGCAGCGCAGGGGCCGTCATGGCGCTTGCTTCCGGCGTCAACGACCAAGCAACCGGTGCCTTACGGACCGCCCACGCCGCCACGGCGCACCGTGCAACGACGCCCCCAACCTGCGCACGAAACGCTCGAACAAACCTACCAGCGCTTACGCTTGGATTCGGAGGATATTCAACAGGCCCTGCAACGTGGTGAGCCGTTTGCCGCCTATGCGCAGGACATTCAGCAGATCAGTCACGGGTTGACGAATTTAACGTCATGGTTGGGCGCAGGAAACGATCCGCATGCGCGCATGACTCAGCAACTCGCTAATGCGCTGCCACCACGGGGTACGCATGCGCGAAAGAACAATGTCACCTGGTTAACTAACGCCATGAACGCCGCCGCGACCTCCGGCAATACGGAGCAGGCGGTCCATATTTTCCGCCGCCTACTCGACAACGGCGAGACGCCACAGCCCTCGAAGGCGGCGGCCAGTGCCCTAATCACTTCCGGGCACGGCTCACTGCTCAACGCGACGAATACTGCCACCATTGGGCCTGCCCCCGAGCGTCACACCGGGCAGACGGTAGGGTCAACAGTCGGAGGAATACTTGGGGCTGGCATTGGCGAATTCATCGATCCGCTGGGCGGTGGTATTCCTGGCGCATCCATCGGCACGGGCCTTGGCAGTGCCGTGGGCACATATGTAGACACGAAAAATCCCGGCAAATCAGCGCTCAATGGCGT
>DASXVL010000627.1:0-10163 GCA_036504255.1 Armatimonadota bacterium
AGAATTACTCGACGAACTCCAGCGAGAGATCTTGGATGCGCACGGTGTCGCCTTCGTGGACGCCGCGTTCGCGCAGGGCGGTGAAGACGCCCATGCGTTCCAGCGATTGCTGCAGGCGCGTGACGGCTTCTTCGTTATTCATATCCGTCATCGACAGCAAGCGCTCGATGCCGGAGCCGGTGACTTCCCAGACCCCTTCTTCGAGCATGTTGATCTCCAGCATGCGGCGCTCACGACGAATGATCACGTGCTGTTGGTGTTCCGGTTTCTCGATGGCCGCTTCCGCCTCTTCCTGCGCGCGCAGGATGGTATCGATGGCGTAGAGCAGCGGCTTGATGCCTTCGCCGGTCACCGCGGAGATGGTGAAGTAGCGGTAGCCCGCGTGCTCCAGGTTGCGTTCCATATCCGGCAGATAGTCTTGCGCGGAGGGCAGATCGGTTTTGTTCAGCGCGACGAGCATGGGCAGTTGTTCCAGCCCGGTGCCGTACAAGCCGACCTCGCGGTTGATGGTGAGGAAGGACTCCCAGGGGTCCAACTCGCCGCCGAAGCCGCCCGAGACGTCTACGATATGGATGAGCACGCGGCTGCGCTCGGCATGGCGCAGGAAATCGATGCCCTTGCCACGCCCGTGCGCCGCCCCTTCGATGAGGCCGGGCAGGTCAGCCATGACAAAGCTGCGGTCATCGACGCCGACGACGCCCAGTTGCGGCTCCAGCGTGGTGAAAGGATAATCGGCGATCTTCGGCGTCGCCGCCGACACATGGGAGAGTAGGGTCGATTTGCCGGCGTTGGGCAGGCCGATGAGGCCGACATCCGCCAGTAATTTCAATTCGAGGCGCAAGCTGCGCTCTTCGCCCGGCACGCCCTTCTCGGCATAGCGCGGGATCTGTTGCGTCGGGGTAGCATAGTGCTGGTTGCCACGCCCGCCGCGCCCGCCCTGGGCGACGACGGCGGTCATGCCGTCGCGATCGAGGTCAACAAGCGGCTCGTCGCGGCCTTCTTCGTAGACCACCGTGCCGATGGGCACCTTGACGATAATGTCTTTGGCGTTTTTGCCGCTGCAGTTCTTGCCGCCACCGCCCGCGCCGGGCTCGGCGACAAAGCGTCTTTCATAGCGGAAGCGCAACAGCGTGCGCACGCGATTTTCCGCGATGAGGATGACGTCGCCACCGCGACCGCCGTCCCCACCGTCCGGCCCACCACGTGGGACGAATTTCTCTTTGCGAAAGCTGACGGCCCCATCGCCGCCCTTGCCACTGCGTACTATAAGTTTTGCTTCATCAATAAACATACCGTGGTATGTATACCCCGTCGCCGTGCCGAGTTCCTGCATTAGCGGGACATTCGCCAAACAAAGCAGACCAAATGCAGAGAAAAACCGCGTTTCCGCCGAGATCGTCGTCACGGCGCGCGAATTTGGGTACAATAGGCCCGATATGTTCACCATTTCACCGCAGACGCGTATTGTCGCTCTCGACCTGGAAACCACCGGGCTCTCCGCCGATCGGCACCGCATCGTCGAGATGGCGGCCGTCTGCTGGCAGAACGGCCAGGAAACCGGCCATTTCGAAGCGCTGGTGCATCCCGGCTGCCCCATGCCGCACGGGGTCATTCGTGTCCACGGCATTACCGACGCCATGGTGCAGGACAAACCGCGCGTCCACGAAGTGCTGCCCGCCTTCCTCGAATTCTGTAGCGCGGATATCGTGCTTGCCCACAACGCCCCGTTCGACGTGCGCTTTCTCAACGCCGAGTGCGCGCGCATGGGCATCGCGCCGTTCGCTATTCCGGTCACCGATACCTGTACCCTTGCGCGGCAACGCCTGTCAGCCTGCCCGAATTTTAAACTGGAAACGCTGAAAGCGGCGTTAGGATTGGGGCATGGGCAAGAGCACCGTGCGCTGTCCGATGCGCGCGATTGCCTGCAGATCTTCTTGCGCTGCCTGCTGCGCGAGCCACCCACGCTCCTCCCGGTCTCCCCGCCTTCGCTGCCGGAGAAGTTCACGCCACTGCGTGAGGCGCTGCTCTGCGGGGGCACGGCGGTCATCGAATATCAGGACATGCGCGGACGCGTCACCCGGCGGGAAATACGCCCGTTGGTGATCGATGTCACCACCGTGGAAGCGCATTGCATGCTGCGCAATGATAAACGCCATTTTTCACTCGACCGCATTCAACGCGTCTGGCGCGGCGACGTCTTACCAACCGCCGCCGCCGCCCCCACCACCGCCGCCCCCCGATGACCCGCCGCCCCCCGAACCGGAACTCGATCCCGGCGGGGTGGAAGAAGAGGAAATTGCGCTGGTAAATGCGCCCCCCAACGATGAGGCAAACGCGGCGGTATTCATGGCGCGCCAGGAGCCTCCGGCGTACCACCCCGGATGATAGGGCTGCCCGTCAGCCATCGTCGCCTGCGCCAGTACCCCGGCAAAGCGTTCGCACCAGGCTTGCTCGACATCCAGCGCCAGCGCATAGGGCAGGTATTGCTCGAAGAGCTGCGGCGTTTTCTCCGGCGGATTGTCCAGGTTGAGCCGGTCCTTTTCCGCCGTTTCCAAATACATGCGGAAACCCGCAATCTCATCGAGCAGTTTGCGGCCGGACGGTGTCGGGGCTTTGAGCAGGTAGTAGAACAGCGCATTGATACCGGCGCACAGTACGCCCAGGACGATAATAGCGATGGGCGACCCGCCTTCACTACCCGTGCGCGCCATCGCGACCATCAGCATGAGGATAGCCAACCCCGAGAGTAGCAGACCGATCCCAAAGGCGTAGGTGTTGGTCACGAACATACGGTCCTGGTAGGCTGATTTTAGCTCGGCTTGAAACTTGGTGATCGCCGTCATAATCTGCGCGTGTTCTTCATTACGCAGCATTAGGAAATCATTCGGCTGCGGCAAAAGCGTTTGGAGCAGCACGCGTTCATCGCCGGAGGGCTCACTCGCGGGTGGTGGGGATGTGTGCCCGGCCGCGCTATACAGGCGCACCATCTCACCGCTGACATCGATAGGCAGTCCCTCGGCAATCAGCTGTTGCACCAGGCTTTTCGCCGTGTCCACCGTGATGTCGGCGCGTGTTGCGAGATCGGCAAAACTGACCACGGCCCCCCGGCCCAGTTCCTCTTGCAGGCGCGCACGCGGATCGATTGGTAGATCGCGGAGCTTACGCAGGTAATACATGCGCGCGCCGAAGAATCCGGGCTTATCCTCCTCGATCATAATATAGCCTTTCACGGCGAGATCGATGATCGCCGTGGCGAATGCTTTGTTATCATAGGCCATCTTGCGGATATAGCGGATCGCCGCCGGTGAATAGCCGGCAGGCGGTGTATACCGTGGAATGATGGTGCCGGCGGGCAGGTCACGCCCGACGTTCCGCCAAGCGAGGAGAAAGTAGCCGAGTACGACCAGCAGCCCGAGCGCGGCGAGGAGGATGAATTGATTGTCGTGCAGCAGATATCCGATACGAGTGAGGGCGGTGGGCGCGGTGACGAACCCCTTTGGAAAGGTGACAACCACCGTCAGCCCTTCATACGACCTGAGTGGCCGTGTCGTGACGAAGTGCGCCTGGGCGTCGGCGGTGACGCTGGCCCGGTAGTCTTGCCCGCGCGCGCCCGCAGCACCGGTATAGCCTTCGACATGCAGCTTGCTTGCCGGGATACCGGGCGGCAGCGTGATGGTGGCGGAGGCTTCATCGATGGGGAACACCCACCCGTTGCCCGTGACGTTCCAGTAGAGTTCGTCGTGATCCGGGAAAAAGCCGAGTTCCCGCGTGGCCTCATATTGCAGGGTGTAGGTATGTAGTCCTGGCTCGACTAATACGTCCGGGTCACCCAAGTAGATGCGCAGGCCGTTCGCGTACGGCTCGACGCGCGTGGTTTCGCCCGCGTCATCACGGGTTGCGCCCAACAGCGTGAACCCCACCTGGTAGCGATTGCCCAGACGATCCGTGTACGTGGTGGGGAAATCGCGGTAAATGCCGTGGCGAATTTGCGCGTTGGCTGCGCGCACCTTGAGCGTTTCGGTCACCGACAGCGTGGCGTTTGCGTGGATGGTGATGTCGCTATGAAAACTCAGGATGCGCTCCGAGGTATCCGCCTGCCCAAGGGCGGGAGGGAGCAGGGCCAGGAACGCGAGGAGCAGGGCGCAGAGTCTGACGAAGTGTCTGGTCATGGCGGGCTCCGATACATCAGAGGCTGTTTGACGATTCTCGGTCCTTGAGTGAGCGTCAGATTTTTTCGTCGCTCGCGAAAGGATTTCGAGGCATTATCACAGCCGATAAGATGAGAAATCCTGACAAAGAGCCACGGGAAAAGATGGCGCTCAATCGAGGACCGAGAATCGTCAAACAGCCTCTTAGAATGCACCTGCCGCGCGATTATGCTCTCAGATACTTTGAAGACAGCTTCTCAGAGGGCGACTTCAGGTGCGTCGCGTTGGGTCACGAGCTCAATCTCGAAGTAGTCTTCCTTCTCGTAATGGAAGTTGTTGGCCACCAGATTGCTCGGGAACGATTGTACCAGGATATTGTAATTCCGCACCGTGCCGTTGTAGTAGCGCCGCGCGAATTGGATCTGGTCTTCAACCTCGGTCAACGTCGCTTGCAGCGAGAGGAATTGCCCATCGGCTTTCAGTTGCGGGTAGGCTTCCGCCACCGCGAAGAGCGATTTGAGCGTTTGCGAGAGGGCATTCTCCGCTTCGCTGCGCAGGCGCGCCTTGTCGCTACGGAAGGCGCTGGTGCGCAGGGCGGCAACATTTTCGAAGACATTGCGCTCGTGTCCGGTATACCCTTTCACTATTTCGACGAGATTGGGCACCAGGTCATAGCGTCGTTTCAGTTGGACATCAATGCCGCTCCACGCCTCTTTTACCAAATTGTGCAGGGTGACAAATCGATTGTAAATCCGGATAAACCAGAGCGCAGGCGCGATGATGATGATGACGATGAGCAGGTCAAGCATACTGTGTTACTTTCGTCGTTATCATATCATACTTTATTTGGCGGTAGCGATAACTATCGAGAAAACTGCCGCAATTTATCGTCGGCGCTACAGTCGAGCCAGTTCCGCATCGGAGAGCAGGCGTACGCCGTTGGCGGCAAGTGCCGCTTCCGCCCGTTCCCGGTTATCGGTGCCGAAGGCGATGAGGGAATTGGCGATGGCATAGGTGTATTCCACGTTGATGTTGAGCTCGGCAAACGCATCGAGCGCCTCGGCAAGGCCACCCGGACGGTCAGGTACTTCGGCGAGGATGACCTGGTTTTCATGTACCATGAACGAGTTGTCGCGCAAGGCCTGCCGCGCCACCTCGTCTTGATCGACGAGCAGACGGAGGATACCATAATCCTCGGTGTCGGCGATGCTGAAACCACGGATATTCACCCCGGCCGCGCCCAGCAGGCGCGTGACGGCGGCCAGGCGACCGGGTTTATTCTCGATAAAGACCGATAGTTGCGTGACGCTCATAGTGGTGACCTCGTCTGCTGATACGTTTCTAATTAAATGGTGCCGTTTCTCTCGCTTGGTGTCAAGGGTTTGTTGTCGGGGGACAGGCAACCTAGCCGATCACGTCGCACCCCATGAATGGCCGCAGCGCTTCGGGCACGCGGATGGTGCCGTCGGCTTGTTGGTGGTTCTCCGCCACCGCCGCCCAGGTACGCCCAATCGCCAGGCCGGAGCCGTTCAGCGTGTGCACTAACTCGGGCTTGCTGCCCGCCTCACGGCGGAAGCGGATCTGCCCGCGTCGCGCCTGGAAGTCGCCGCAGTTGCTACACGAGCTGATCTCCACATATTTGCCCATGCCCGGCATCCACACTTCCAGGTCGTAAGTTTTGACCGCGGAAAAGCCCATATCGCCCGCGCAGAGCGCCACCACGCGATAGGGCAGGCCCAGTCCCTGCAACACATCTTCCGCATTGGCGACGAGCGATTCCAACTCATCCATCGAACGCTCCGGCTCGACGAATTTGTACATTTCTACCTTGTCGAACTGGTGCTGGCGAATGAGCCCGCGCGACTCTTGTCCGGCAGACCCCGCCTCGGCGCGGAAGCACGGCGTGTAGGCGGTGTAGCAGCGTGGCAGCATGCCGGGCTCGAGGATTTCGTCGCGATGCAGGTTGGTGAGTTGCGACTCGGAGGTCGGCGACAGGTAGAGCCCTTCGCGTAGGCGGAAGAGGTCTTCTTCAAATTTCGGCAACTGCCCGCTGGCGCGTAGCGAGTCGGCGCTCACCAGGGCGGGCGGCCACACCTCGGTATAGCCATGCTGCGTGCAATGCAGTGTCAGCATGTAGTTCATGATCGAGCGTTCCAGCCGCGCGCCGGCGCCGAGAAAGAGCGAAAAACGCGCGTGCGCAATCTTGGCCGCGCGCTCGAAATCGAGCAGCCCGAGCGTCTCCCCCAATTCCCAGTGGGGCAGCGCGGGGAACGCGAGCGGCGTCGGCTCGCCCCAGGTGCGCACGACGATGTTATCCTCGGCATCCGCGCCCTCAGGCACGCTGGCGTCGGGGATATTGGGGATACCCAGCATCAACTCCAGGAATTGCTCTTCCGCCTGGCGCGCTTCGTCGTCGAGCGCTTTGATTTCATCCCCCACCCGGCGCATGGCTTCGATCTGCGCGGTGGCATCCTCTTTACGCTTCTTCAGCGTGGCAATCGCTTGAGAGGCGGCATTGCGCTCGGCTTTCAGCGTCTCGACGCGCGTAAGCGCGTCACGGCGGCGCTCTTCCAGCCCGGTCAGCGTCTCCAGATCGATGGTTTTATGGCGGCGACGCATCGCCTCAGCGACTACCTTGGGCGTATTGCGGATAATTTTGGGGTCCAGCATGGTGTCATCCGTCCTGTCTATCCTGTCGCGCGCCGTCCTTGCGCCGCGTGCGGCGGAAGAGGGGCTCGCATCGTTTTGACAGTATCGCATAACTCGTTTGGCCTGTCCAGATATGTGGGGCGCACGCAAACAATGTATGGCGTGGCAAGTAATTCGCCGTCGCAGAGGGATGCAGGGCACGGATGTGGAAATAATAACTGCTTATCATGGAGGGCATTACCAACTTATGTTAACGCGCCTTGGTCGGCTATCCCCCTTTAGCCTCACGCTTCTGCTTATCGCCGGCTGTGCTTTGTTGTACTGTGTCTGGTTCGTGCGCGTCCCGCTCACCGAGATCGATGAGGTGCGCTATAGCGAGGCGACGCGCGAGATGATTACCTCGGGTGATTACATCATTCCGCACTTCAATGAAGCGCCGCGCTACCAAAAGCCCATCTTGTACTACTGGATTCAGAGTGCCTCGGTGCGGCTCTTGGGCGTCGATGAAGCGGCGGCGCGCTTGCCCTCGGCGTTGTTTGCCATCGTGCTGGTGTTGTTGCTGCACGCCTTCCTGCGTTTTTGGCTGCCCCGGCAGTACCCGGCGGAGGATGACGAGGGGCGGGCGCGGGCACGGGGGGCCGCCTTCCTCGGCGCGGTGGCGCTGGCCACGCTGCCGATGATCGCCGTGTGGGCCCGCGCGTCGACGACGGATATGACGCTCACCTTCTTCATCAGCACCTCGTTGCTCGCCATGCTGCAAGCGGATCTGGTGCAGGCCACGGAGGAGGAGGAGGCGCGACGCACTGCGCGGTGCTGGTACCTGCTGGCCGCGCTGGCCTTCTCGCTGGCCTTTCTCACCAAAGGCCCGATGGGGCTCGCTATTCCCGGCTTGGCCTGGCTTATCTACCAGGGGCTGCAACGCAATCTCGCACGGGAAGCGCGCTGCGTGCCGTGGTTCTGGGTGGCGCTCATCTTCCTCGGCGTAAATCTGCCCTGGTATGCGATGACCTATGTGGTGGATGGCCCGAACTTTCTGCAGCACTTCTTTATGAACGAGAATGTGGGCCGCTTTACCAATGTCATGGAGGGTCACGGCTCGAACAATCGCCTGGTGGGCTTGCTCCTCTATCTCCCCATGGCGCTGGTCGCCCTCTTCCCCTACAGCCCGTTTTTAGTGCGCGAACTGCTCGCGCCCTTTGCCGGGAATCGGGCGATGGGCGGGCAGGTGGTCTTCGCGCGGATGCGGCGTTTCGGCTGGGTGTGGCTCGCCACCGTTATTGGCATCTTCGCCGTGTCGAAGACCCAATTGCCGTCCTATATCCAGAGTATCGCCGCGGCGGCTGCGCTATTGTTCGCGCTGCATGTGCTGGGACGTCTCGCGCCGGCCGTTTCGCGCAGGACACACATTTTATCCCCGCTCGAGCGCTGGGGCTTTGGCCTGGAGTTATCGTTGCTGGCTGTGCTCGGCATGGTGTTTGTGGCCGGTCCTATTCTCGCTCTCGCACAGCCGATGGCGGGCGGGCCGTTGGGTGGCGTACCGTTTCCCCGTGACGCCGCACACCTGGTCATGGGCCTGTTAGCGCTGGTCGGGGCTCCCCTGGTGATCGGCATGCTGGCCTGGGCGGTGCAGCGACGGTCCGCCCAGCTTATCGGGTGGGTTGCCGCCGGCTGGTCGCTGCTGCTCGCGGTGTTACTGCTGGGGGTCGCGCCGTTGGTCGTCAATAGCGGCTACCGCTACTCGGTGGAAATTGGCCATTTGCTGCACGATGTGCCGGATAATACGGTCATCAACTACACCCGCCACCCCTCGGAGGATCTCGTCTATTACGCGCAACGCAAAATTGGCCTCGTCTCCAGGGGTGATACGCTCGATGAGCAGCTGCAAGCACAACTCGCCACCACCTTCGCCCAGGGACAGAGCGCGGTAGTCGTGCTGGACGCAAAGGGTGAGCTGCAAGTACGCACCGTGGCGAATTTGACATTGCTGCAGCGCTTTGGGGATTTACAGGTGATGCGCGCGACTCCCCTGCTCACACTGCCGTTACCCCTCGTGATGAAGGAACGCTAATGCGACTCTCTAATTACCGTTGGCTCTGGAGTCTTGTCCTCACGCTGATGTGGGGTAGCGTGCTGTCGGCACAGGGCGCGCCATCCCTTACGCCTGGAACTACACCGCGCATAGTGCAAACGGTCACGGCGTCCAGCCCGGTGGCCACCGCGAAAAGGCATACGGATAAGGGCATCGAAAATGCGCCGGTGAATATTGCGCTCTTTCGCTGGATCAACGGGCATCATACCCCGGCGCTTGATTGGTTTTTTCTGCTCTACAGCTATCTCGGCATGGGGTATGTGGTCGTTCCGGTGCTACTCTATGCGTGGTTCTGGCGTCGACCGATGCTCTGGCCCCTTATCATCGCTCTGCTGGTGGAAACCGCGTTGGTGCTCGTGTTGAAGAATGCGATTGACCAACCACGCCCGGTCATGGTGCTGCCCGACGTGCGCCTGCTCATTAAGTTGCGGTATTACTCGTTTCCTTCCGGGGACGCCGCGATGGCATTCGTTATCGCGGCGGTGATGCAACAGGGGGAGCGTTTGCACGGCAAGCTGCTCTGGTGGGGGTATGCCGTACTCATCGCCTATGAGCGCGTCTACGTCGGTGTGCATTTTCCGCTGGACGTGGCAGCGGGCGCCATCCTCGGCGTATGGTCCGCGCGCGGTGCGTTTTTCGCGCTGCGTCTGCACGCGGCCAAGCGTGAGCGGGCTTTGCCGGAGAAACCCTCGGACGTTTGAAAAATAGCGCCGATTTGAGCGTGAAACCTCCCATGAGGCCGTGAAAACTTCGTCGCTACGTCGGAGCCGCGCTGGCCTGCTCGTCCTAGCGCCTACCAACTGGAAGCTACGACAGCCTGATGAAGGGTAGGGAAGGCATGAAGCACCTGTTGCTCCACCGCGCTCAGGGTTCGATTTGTACCATATGGGCTGAGCGTAACTTTTGCATCACGCTCAGGTGATATAACATAAGCCGGTACTGGTAGAACCGCTACAGCAATGTCTTGAGTATGTGGTTGGGCATCTGCGCTATCGGTTTGCGGAGAGCATATGAAGATTCGTTGAATAACGTGCCCCTCGCCACAGAGAGAGTGGTTGGGTTGAGGGCGACGGCAAAGGGTTTAACCGTTTCGTCCTGCCGGTTGCCGTCGCCCTCATCTCCCGGCCCCTTCTCCCCGGGGGGGAGCGGATAAAGTCCTATTACGCGGCAAACCGCGATAGATACCGATGCAAACTGATCTTATTATCAAAAATAATGCTGCTGTGACGTCCTGGCCAGCGGTCGCGTCTTGCATACGCGGACCAGACCACATACAG
>DASXVL010000628.1:0-2842 GCA_036504255.1 Armatimonadota bacterium
TTGCCGAAGACCGGGAAGAGGATAGCGGCCAGGATCGCGATGATCGCGATGACGACGAGAAGCTCAATCAACGTGAAACCGAGTTCGCGCTTCTGTCCTGGTAGTGGTTGTCGGGTGACTTGCTGTTTTAACATGAGAATCTCCTTTAACGATAGAGTAGACATACGCTCCGTATGCACGAAGATGATATCGGTATCAGTACGGCGCAGGCCCCAACGAGGGGCGGGCAATGAGATCGACCCCAAGACGCACGCGCATCGGGGGCTTGGTGCTGCCGCCGATACGCTGCAAGAGCAACTCGCACGCCAATGCTCCCATCGCCTCATACGGTTGTGCAATCGAGGCCAATGGCGGTTCGCTGTCTTCAGCGAATTCCAGGTTATCAAACCCGATCACACTGAGCTCGTCGGGCACACGGATCTGCAACGTGCGCGCCGCACGGAGCACAGAAAAACCGAATTGGTCGTTGACGGCCATCACGGCCGTGGGCGGGTTGGCGAGTGAACGCCAATGCGTCAGCGTCTGCAGACAATATTCATATTGTTCCGTGACGCTACCGTATTGTTGTGGCAGAAACAACGCGATCAATTCTTCCCGCACCGGCAGTTCCAACGCGCGCAGTCTCGACTTATAGGCTTCGAGTCGCTCTTGAAAGTGCGCCTTTTCCGATTCCAATCCGAAAAATGCGATGTGGCGATGCCCGAGTTCGGCGAACAGGGTGACCGCCGTGTTGATTCCCGCATGGTTATCCGTCATGACCGAGTCAACGGCCACGGTCGCTAACGGGTTATTCAACATCACGACCGGGACATGCTGCTGCAACGCGGTGACCCATTCGGGGCTGCAGGCCATATCGAGAATGAGCCCATCTACTTTGCCTTGGGTGACACAATCGGGAATCGCGTGCTGCCCACTCCCGAATGACATGAGCAGGTGAAAGCCATGCTCTTCCACAAAACGCAGCACACCCGCGTGACGGTAACGGAGAAAGACGTTGTGCCGGAGCGGTTCGGTGTTTCCCTCGACAATATAGCCAATGTTCTGCGTGGTAGCCCCTGGCTGCGCTGCAGGGACGAAGCGGCGGGTATAGCCCAACTCGTCCGCGATAGCCAGAATCCGTGCATACGTGTCCGGCGCCAGGGAGTTATTCGGATTTCCGGACAACGCCAATGATACGGCGGACCCGGAAACTCCGGCTTGTTTTGCGATGAGCGCTTGTGTAACCTTGGGCCGTGTAATCATATTAGTAATGATATTACTGACAACTTAAGCGGCTGTCAATAGCTCAACACAAGGATTTGCAAACATTTTTGGAGCGCATTTCTGTGGAACCGATTGCGGGGCGATGAGAGGCGCTGGAGAGGAGTGGGACGCCGGGGATACATGGTGATCATGCCATGCAAATAGGGCAACTTCTTCCGGCTAGAGACACGCTTTGTCCGATGCATTCCCGTGCCGAAGACGCTGGTTGCGCGTTGGAAAATCTTGGACCCCCGGCAGAGCTGGAGGCTTGATTTTGTGTACCGCGCAACGCGGTGTACTGATTCTTGGCTCTGCGCCTCGTCAGTAATCCCATCCAGGCTGTTCTTTCCAGCCGGGGATAGCCGGGCTATGGCCCAATGCCATTCAAATAATCTCTGTCGGTTGACCAACGAAATGGCTGGCTCGCCTGCATCGTCTTGGCCGGTATTGACGAGAAACACTCACCCCCGTCTCCCCGTGGTAGGGGCCGCCCTCCGTGGCGGCCCGCACGTATCACGACCGCAGCCGTGCGGCGTGAGGAGGACGGGGTGTGAGCCCAAGCGGCGCACCTTGCCGCTCACGCGAACACGAGACACCAAAACACTACCACGGGCCGCCACAGAGGGCGGCCCCTACAAACAGACGCACACTGCGGTGGACAGGCACCCACGGTGTGCTGGCACGGGCTGCATAGGCCAAAGCGTTTCTCTGGTCAGACGAAGGTTCCGCGTTGCTCCACCCGTGGCTAGTGGTTGCGGGCTCCTTCGGAGCCAGGGGAAAAGACCGGTGTTGTCGTAAGAGGGGCATCAGCGAACGGGGCGGCGAACTGTGCACCATCGCCGCGTGTTTACTGCCCCTTTCCCTGCGGGACAAAGCGGAAAATCGCCACTTCGCCGGTTTGTAAACTGAGCGGGATACCCTGCGTCGCCAGTTCCTGCGCTGGCATCGAACCCAGCGTTTTGCCGGAGATCAGCTCGGTGACGGTATAGTCGCCGGCGGGAAGCACCCATTGGGCCGTTCCCGTTTCAGCGTTCTCGCCGGGGTAGACTGTTGGCCGGTGCACCAAGCCGTAATAGGTGTCCGAATTTTTCCGGCGCAAGAGATTCATCCAGAAGCGTGGATTCGTGGCTTGCATCTGCAACGGGATACCGGCCCAGACCGCGAGATCGCGCAACACCGGTTCATCCGGCGTTAGCGCATTGCCCTGCGTGGGGGGGAAGAGATTCTCTGCCCAGAGGACCACGACCCGCCCGCGTCCGATGGCTTTCCAGCTTAGCGCGGGGCGTTGCGGATCGCCGTCAAAGTACGCCTCGGTGTGCGCATCCTGCGGCGGCGCGACGCGCACGATATGCCGCAGTTGGAACGGGCGGGCGCCAGCCGCAAAGATGCCTCCCGGCACAGGGGCGGCCTGCAGGACACGCTCTTTGTCTATCTCGCCGTTGGGGGCGGCAAATCCCAGACGGCGCAACAGGACCCAGTCGTCCGCCGGTCGTTCGATACAGCGGCGTCCCGCATTCGCGCGCATGACCAGTACGCCGCCCTGCTCCACATACTGCTGGAGTTGCGCCAGGGTGCTTTCGTGCAAGTTGGTCACCGTGCG
>DASXVL010000629.1:0-3136 GCA_036504255.1 Armatimonadota bacterium
GCGCAGTCTTGTCTCGTAAATGGCTCGCCCAGCATTGTCATTTCCCGATGATCCTGATTGTCCATCACCCAGCAAATACGCTGCCATACCATTTACAGACGGGCTTAACCTATCCACAATACAGATAATCACCCTTCGCTCGGTATGTCGTGCATAGCAAAAGCTCGGTAATTGCAAATTTAATTCGACAATTATCCTCCTGTCCCTGCTCACACGGCGCGTGGGGTGCAGGGACTTTCTGTGCGGTTATTTCGTAAGTCTTCTCTCTTGCAGGAGAGTCCCCCATCCTCCCTTGCGCAACCACGCACGCAGGCATCCCGATGAGTCCGGCAACGGTCAAACGTTGGGTAGGGGCCTTTCTCCAGCAGAGCAGACCAAACACCGCCGAAAAACTCACAGCAAGTACATACGCCCGATTCTACGCTCAAAAAGGAGTTAACGAGGAACATCACGAATGCAAATGGAATCATCTCGCAACGAGCGCTTACCGGCATAGCCACAGTAGCGCCCACACTTGTCACCATGGAAAGGACCCCCTATGCGACACAACACACTTGCTCTTCTGCTCGGCATCGCGATGCTTTGTCTGGCCACCCTGGTGGGATGCGGCGATGGGGATAATGGTCATGGCACCCGGGTACCGACCATTATCTCCTTCACCCCGGACACCGGTTCCACGGCAGGTGGGACCTCGGTCACCATTACCGGGACCCACCTCACTGGCGCCTCTCTCGTTGCTTTCGGCACGATACCGGCAACGTCGATTACCGTGAATAGCGACACGCAAATCACCGTCACCTCACCGCCCCATCCTGCCGGAACGGTAAAAATTTCGGTCACGGCACGGGGCGGCAGCATCACCAGCACTCATGACTTCACCTACCAGGTTGCCCCACCGCCACCTGCCGCGCCCACGATTACTTCCTTATCGAGTCGGGGAGGCGGGGAGCTCGACGGGAATACGCTCACCGTTACCGGGACCAACTTCACCGGCGCCACCGCCGTCACGTTCGGCGCGATACCGGCCAGAGCATTTATCGTGATGAGCGATACGCAAATCTATGTGGAAACGCCGACGCTGAGCCTCGGACCGGTTTACATTTCGATCACCACACCAGGCGGAACCGCAATCAGCGAAACGCCGTACCTGATCGTGGAAGGACCGGATATTAACACGGTCTCACCGAACTCCGTCTCGACGGACGGCGGAGATACGGTGACCATCACCGGTAACAACCTCATCGACACCTACAACGTGACGTTTGATGGCATCTCCGCGACATCAGTGACCGTCGTGAGTAATACGGAAGTCACCGCGGTGGTACCTGCACATGCCGCCGGTGTCGTCCAACTTCTCGTGAAAGCCTCGGCTGGGGACGCAGCCGTGATGTTCACCTATACGACCCCGTAAGTCCGTGCCACTGTTGCCAAAAGCGCAACGGTACAGTCCCCCGCACCGCTGAAGCCATCACCCGCGCTTCAGCGGTGCGTTTTTTTGGAGGACTACTCGAGTACGATGAATGACAAGTCTTTGAGCGAGAGTAGTTCTACCGCAAAGTGTGGCTTGAACCCAAGTTGGTCGCGGCCAAACGCTATAGGATCGCAGTAGTTATGCTAAAGAAGATCGATAAGCGCCTGTGCCGACGCCGCCGTTGGGGTACGTGCCGCACAGCGAAGATAAACCGCGTCGCTGGAGGCAGGCAGGGTTTGGACGGGCGTCATCCGATGCTGGATTCTTCGCCCACGTTGTACAGGTCGTAGCATCCGATGTCTCCTTTGGGTGAGATTGGATGCGGCGACTCATGTCAGGCTGTTGAGATAATGCCCACTTAAGTCAGTAACTTGGCCTTTTGAACCTTGACACGAGTTGGTAATGGCCAAAACCGGGAGCATTCTCGGTATTTATGAGTGTAAAGTGGAAATGGCGGAGAGGGCGGGATTCGAACCCGCGAACGGTTTAACCCGTTACACGATTTCCAGTCGTGCTCCTTCAACCAGACTCGGACACCTCTCCGCGCGGCATGACGACCGGCGTGGAGCCGGTGGTCAAAGCGTCGAAATTCTAGCAGATTGCGCCCGCGCTGTCAACGTAAGGCAGGACGGGAAGCCGGCGGCTAGGCCGTGGGGTGCAGGCGCGCTAACAGTTGGCAGGGGTTGCGCTCGGTGACCTGTTCCAATTCGGCGGCGTCGAGGCCGGCGCCAAGGCCGACGGTGCGCACGAATTCCGCGGTATGCAGGTCATGCGGCGCGTGCGAGTCGGAGTTGATGAGGAAGGCGACCCCGGCGGCGCGTCCGACCGCGACGACGTGGCCGTTGCCCAGACTGTGCCCGCCACGGCTGGTAATTTCGATATACACGCCGTTGCGCGCCGCCTGGGCCGCGTCCTCGGGGGTCAGCAAGCCGGGATGCGCGAGGATATCCACGTCGGCGCAACGCACGGCGGCGGCGTTCGTTCCCGGCGCGACCGGCTCGACGGGCGATTCGCCGTGCACGACCACATACTCCGCGCCGTAGGCTTTGGCGGCGCGCGCCAATGCGGGGATGGAGGCGGGCGGCACGTGCGTCAGCTCCACGCCGACGAGGACACGCAACTCGGGCAGGTATTGGCGAAAAAGCTCCACGTCACGGCGGACGGCGGCGACGAGCATCTCCACATTACTGGCGCTGGCGTGATCGCTGATGCCGAGCAGGGTATAGCCCTGGACGTGGGCGCGCCGAATGAGTTCGGCGGGCAAGAGCTCCCCGTCGCTGAAAAAGCTGTGCGTGTGAAAATCGGCAAGCATGTGGCACCTCGTGTTCTGTATGTGAAGAATTTGCCGTCAGTTGGAGAATTCCCTGCTGTCGCGCGCGGCGGGGCGCATGTATTTACGGTGAGAACAGCAGCAAGAGATTGGCGCGGGGAGCTAACGAAAGTCATGAACCTCCGGCAGAGCCAGACGCTTGATTTGGTGTCACACACAATGCGGTGTCCTGTGACTTGCCTCTGCGCCGTGTAAGTGATCCCGTCCAGGCTGTCTTTTCCGGCCGGGGATAGCCGGGCTATGGCCCTGTTCCAGACCGTGCTAAGGACTCTAGCCCAGCCGATATATCATCAAGCCCCTCTCCCAGCATTGGGAGAGGGGTTGGGGTGAGGGCC
>DASXVL010000630.1:0-4981 GCA_036504255.1 Armatimonadota bacterium
TAATCGTATTTGCTGTCGACGATTTTATAGGCGCTGCCCGCGATGGGGCTCGTAGTAAACGCCGGGCTCACCGTCAGCGTGGTCGGCGTATTACTGGTAATCTGCCGCCACTGCCCGGAGCCGGTCCCACCGGTGATATCCACATACATGCCCTGGTATTGATTCGTGACCCACGCCTTACCGGTATCGATGACGGTGGTGGAGCTGCCCCCGGTGGCCGTGCCACTGACGGGGGTGACTTCCGGAATTGTCGGTTGGAACAGGATGGCCTCTGAGTCATTGAGCGTGCTCGACATCGAGGACCAATTCTGGTGGGTGATGGTATTGCCGAGCAGCGTGACGTAGCGGCCACAGATGTCGAGTCCGCGCCCGTCGGTCGAACTGGCGTCAAAGATACGCGTAATATGGTTTGAGTCAAAGAGGATATTGGTTGCGCGACCGTTCGTCGACTCGGATACCCCGATGCCCTTACAGTAGTACGTGACGGTGGAACCGCGCACCACGAGGTCAGCGGTATTATTAAAGCTCACCGGGGTGTTTTGTTGACCACTCAACCCCTGTTTAAGAATACACTCGCCGACCAGCATGTGCGAAATCGAGTTCCAGATGTAGAGTGTCTGTGCTGCATTCGTGTCGATGCTACACCGCAACAGGAAGAAGTAACTGCAGGTATTGGCGCACAGTCCGGTCCCACCGGTATTGATCCAGGTGCCATTCGGTATCCCGACATGCAGGTTCTTGATGCTCAAATCCACCAGTCCAAAGGAATTGATGCTGGTCGCGCCCAGTGCATAGCCGGTACCATTCGTTTGTGGATTGGCCCCCTGCCCGTAAGTGAGGATGGTTTTGGCATAGCCGTCGCCTTTTAGCACCACCTTGGTCTTTAAGTTCAGGCCATTGGACCCGCTGGGGTAATCAAATTTGTAGGTGCCGGCCGGGAGATAGACCACGCCGCCGCCCGCGGTGGCGGCCGCATCGATCGCCGCCTGGATGGCCGGACGATCATCGGCCACGCCATCGCCCACGGCATTGTATGGGGCGTTCTTTACGTTGTAGACGTTGCCGCTGAAGGCGTCAAACTTGTACGCCCAGGGGACCTTTAACTTCCACGTGTCCGTGCTGGTGGCGCAGGCGGTGACTTGTTGCTGGCCGATCTGCTCCACGCTACCCGCGCCGTTGTAGACATAGACATCCACTGCGGCGTTCGTCGGGAATGTCGCCGGGGTAGTGATGTTGAGCACATTCGCGTCGCCCGTGATGGCGGCGGTCACCGGGTAGTACGTCGAGCCTTGCTTAAAGCGCACCGTGGGCGTGTAGCCGTCCATCTTCAGGTTCCGGCCAAAGAGGCGGATATTATAGCTGGGCGAGACTTCGGTGACGTCAAACCCGGTGCAGCGGGCGCGGTTAATATAGACGATATTACTATCGCCGCTGTAGCTCACCTTCGCCGCATAGACCCCAGCCCCCAAATTCATGGGCAAGCGGGCCGCGATATAGTTGTTGGTTTGCGAGAGCACGGGGATGGCGGTGCTGGGGGTCGGATTACTGTCGCCGTCCGCCACCTTCACGATATAGACCACTGCGCCGCTGGCGCCGAAACCCTCGCCGGTGAAGCCGATGATCTCGCCCGGCAGCGCCGTTTCCGTTGTTTCATAAATATACGGGGTCGCCCTCAGTGCGACCGAGCAGAGGAGCAGCACTACGCACTGCGCCCAGAACCGTCCGTTGGCCCGAACGGCCATCAGGCGACGTGTGCCGCCTCGTAATGAGGTAATGCTATGAGCTAGAACCATCAGGTACCCCCTTGATAAGCGAAAACGAAATAGCCGATAAACGATGAGCTTTCCCCTGGGCTGTCCGTTGATGACAGCCGTCACCTCCTTCAGTGTGCGACAGCAAGTTCGCGCCGAATGAGCGTTTTGTCATCTGCGCCACTTCGGCTTATAGGCATGATATAGGGATCGGTCTAATATTTTGCAATTGTAATGATTGCTATTGCCGATAACATCCATGCCTGTATCCCACGTCTGCGCCTGGCGTCTGTCGCCTGGCACGCATGGAAACTGGTAGCGATAATCGCTATCACTGCTAGTCTCCATAACGATCTTTCGCATCCATGCGCACGGAGAAGCTGCGACGTTACGGTGTGCAATACTGCCTGGGAACCGAGCTACCAACGTATCCCCGGCACATTACGACGAAACCGCCGTGACTGCGCCCATTTCTTTGTGGTTGATTACACGCCTAGCGGATCAAACGATCAACCAACTCAGCAAAGTAATTATAGCACCTACTTTCCACCTGTCAATAACGGCGAGACCCTACCCACTCCAGGCGTTTCGTGTTAGCCGTAGAAAGGTGACGAAGTTATCATTCGTGGAAAATACAGCCGCACCAGAATAACCGCATGGTGTAATGATATACCCTCAATATTTTGTCGTTCTTCATTGCATGATGAAGGAGAATCTTCTCGTCGACTTCACCGTTGTGAAATCTTCTGGACGAAGCCCTTGCTTGTCCCGAGTCGATGGCGCCCAATGTTTCGCGGTAGGTGATGAGGTGGGTGCGGATGACCACCCATATACCAATGCCTCCCGGACCCATTCAGGGATTCCGGGAGGCATTGGCAATATCGGCATGATGCCGACAAATTGGACATCAGGACTTCACTCCACCATGCTCTCAGGTCGAGGATCTCCCTGAGAGCGTGATAATACCGCCCGTGTCGGGTTGCGTCACTCCCACACGACAGCGCTATTTGCCGTCAGGGCGCCGATCCAAGCCGTTTGTGAGCGGTTAGCGCATTCAATATTGCCCCCGCCTCACCGACGACTAACGTTATTTCCACAACGAGAGCTCTTACTTTATTGATCACCATCTTGACAGGCAGTGTAATTGCTTGTATATTTCAGAAGTATTGGAAACGTTTCCAGGCTTGTTTGTCATTTCTTCTGCGAATGTGATTCAATTCGACGTTTCCAAGAACTATCAACATTACTTGAAAGGGGTTGTTTATGAAAAATCGATGTGTCTTTGGGACAAGGACGAAGGGATTTACGCTGATCGAGTTGCTCGTCGTCATCGCTATTATCGCCATCCTGGCCGCGATCCTCTTCCCGGTCTTCGGTAAAGCGCGTGAGAAGGCGCGCCAGAGCCAGTGTACAAGTAATCAAAAGCAACTAGCTATCGCATTCCAACTCTATACGCAGGAGAATGAAGAGAAGCTGCCTTTGGCCTTCACCACGACGGGAGACGTGAATGCCAACGGACAATATGACGCCGGAGACACGCTGGCCTGGATGGACGCCATCAATATGCCGGCGAGTGGCAAGGTCATGCACTGCCCGTCACGGGAGAAGACGGCGGCATTCATCTCCGACTATGGCTACAACAGTGCGTTGAGCGGGTTGGCGTTAGGCGCCATCAGCAACCCAACTGGCGTGGTTTTAACCGCTGATAACGACAAGCCCGCCGGGACGTTTTCCGGGGCAATACCGCACGTCGGCAAACTGATCTGCGCCTATGTCGATGGACACGTGGAGCTCACGCAAGACAGCGGCCCCTGGTTCACGGCATTTCAGGTGGGCTATCATGGCGATAGCGACGTGTTGCCAAGTGGCACATGTCAGTATGGCGCTCCGACGAAAACTAATAGTACCGTACAACTGTCAACGGTGCCCGGGCCACTGACGAATACGAAGGCGCTCAATTTGTTTGCCTCGTATAATTGTTATTATTCGTATGCGCCGACGGGCGAGGCCATCAACTCGACACCACATGATTGCCTGGCGGTGGCATTCTGGCTCCGTCTGAACGGCTCATTTGTGCGAGATCATATTCTCAAATGTACGGATTATAAAGGTGGTTGGTCTATCGATTACAGCAACACTACCAGCCAGTTTACCCTCAGTGCTTATTCGGGCGCACGGGGCTCAGGGTATCATGGACCCCAGAGTGGAACCTATGTCTTTCCGCAGAATGAATGGCATCACGTGCTGGTCCAATGGGATAATCGCACGAATTATAAAAACACCTACATGTATGTCGATGGGCAACTCAAGGATGCATTGATGGGTGGGTATTCAGGAGGAACAGGCATTACGCAATGCAGTGATCCGCTCTATATCGGTCCGTCCGGCATTTCCGGGCATAGTGGGGCGAATGATTCCCTTGCCATCATGGATCTGCGCATTTTTAATCGCCTGCTCACACCAGAGGAGATCACGGCGATTACGCATCCCGCCCATGGATAGTACTCTGACTGTAGTGCATACCGGGAAGAACTCCGAATGCCCGTGCAGGAGACCAAGCGTGAGATGGCTGGTGCTGACGGCTGTTCTTCGGATAGGATTTCGCCGGTGCGCGTAGTTTGAGCTGACCGAAGGAGAAATGCATATTTGCCATTGGATATGAGAGGCCTGATGGACTGATGGGTGTCCGCGTTAGCGGACACCCATCATGATATATTCCTCGTTGGCATGGCATCTGGCGCCGTGCTGCACGTCTCTTATCGCGAACGGGGCGGGGCAGTGGTCTCCCGGATGACGAGTGAGGTGGGAAGTACGTCGTGTACGTCATGGGTCAGGGCGCCGGTGACGCGATCAGTAATGCGGGTCGCCGCAGTAAATCCGATCTGATGCAACGGGAGGGCCACGGTGGTCAGGATATTGCGCCACTCAGCATTACACAGCGGGATTGTGCCGTCAAAGCCGATCAGGCTGATGTCATCGGGCACGCGCAGGCCTGCGTGCTTCAGAATGTGATGTACGATCACGGCGGAGGCATCATTCGGCGCAAGGATCGCCGTCACTTCCGGATGACGACGAAGTGTGCATAAGAGCGGGTCATCGTCCGAGACAGGGAGATTCTCAAGCGATGAGAGTTTCGTGTGCTCGGAGGGAGTATAGGCGATAGACCAGAAGGCATCATCGAATCCTGTCGCATGGAGATGGCTATCCGGGTCAAGGGCAAACTCCTCGGC
>DASXVL010000631.1:0-5703 GCA_036504255.1 Armatimonadota bacterium
AGTCCCGCCGTTCCCAACTCCCGGGAGAGCGGGACTCGCTGCGCTCGAACCCTTCCAAACAGTGCTGGAGCCCCACCGCCTCTGCAGAGCATCCCCGTTTTGGAACCTCCAAACGGCGCCTACCGTTCCAGAACTCTCGGCGCATACCCCAACACCCGCGAAATCGCCGCGCTCGCGGCGCACACACGGGGGACTAGCTGGGCCAGCACATCCTCGGCAGTATACGAAATCGTCGTGACCGAGACGCCGACCGCGCCGATCACCAGCGACTGATGGTCGAAGACCGGGGCGGCGGCGCAGATGATGCCGCGCCCGTGCTCCTCATTGTCCAGCGCCCAGCCGCGCGCGGTGATCGCGTCGAGGTCGGCGCGCAGGCTGGTGGGGTCGGCGAGCGTCTGCGCGGTGAAGCGCTGCAGACCGTGCGCCGTCACGCGCGTGAAGAGCGCCGCGCCGCCATAGGCGAGCAGCACCGTGCCCGCCGCCGCACACTGCAGCGGGTAGCACCCGCCCACCCGCCCGGCAATCTTCACCGCGCCGGTGCCATCGAGATGCGCGACAAATAGCGCCTGATCGTCGTAGAGCGTGCCCAGGTAACAACTCTCGCCGGTGTCCTGCCAGAGCGCGCGCAACGGAGCTTCCGCCGCCGTGCCCAACTGCATGCGCGCCACCGATTGGCTGGCCACCTGAAAGGGCCGCAGGCTGAGCCGGTACTTAGGCTCGTCGGTCACCGGTAAGACCCACCCCTCGTCGCGCAGCGTGGCGAGCAGGCGGAAGGCCATATTCTTATTGATGCCCAGCGCGCGGCTGACCTCCGACACGCCCAACGGCGTCTCGGTTTGACTCAGCAGTGTAAGCAACCCGATCGCTTTGCGTACCGCCGGCACATCGTATGAGGTATCAGCCACCCATTCCTCGTTTCTTTATCGATCACACCTAATACGGATGGTGTGTTGTCATGCATTCTGTCTTGTTGCATATGTCAGCGTCTGGCGTCTAGCTGTAGCAGGTTGTCACGGTGTACCTGCTGTGCAGATGGAGCGTCTGTAGCGCGCGCCCGCTGTGGCGCGCCTGTCGTGCGACCGTATCCGTGCGGCGAAAGGGCGCAGGGTGCCAAGTTGGGAACGCTCCGTCGCGCTCGCAGGCACGGATCAGCAGGCAAGACAGGCGCGCCACAGCGGGCGCGCGCTACGGGCGCCAAGAGAAGGTACGACGAGACAACCCGCTATACGCTATACGCTACCCCTACCCCGCATTGCGTTTCTCTGCCAGTTGCCGGATGAAGTCAAAGAGCGCGCGTGCGGCGGTTTCCGGGCCGTCCTGCTCCAGGCCGGGGATGCCCAGGCGCGTGCGTAACTGGCCCACTTGCACGCCGGAGGCGAACATCGCCTGGAAGAAATTCGCCGCCAGCGGGTCGTGCCGCGCCTTGAATTGCGCCGGGCCGAAGGGGTTGGCGAAGTAGGTATGCACCAGCCCGCGTTCGTCCGTGGTGCCCTTGGCGGCGCGATAGCCTTCGCGGAAGACGTGCATGGCGTGCGCCGGATCATCGAAGATCTGCACGAAGCCGTGGTCCTCGTCCACCTGCTCGTAGTTATTGGCGTAGAGGAAGATGTCCACCGGATGCCCGGCGACCACTTCATCGTAGGTGGTAATGGGCAGCACCAGACGCGCATTCGCTTTATGCGGGTTCATGAAGATGCTGCGGTCGATTTGCCCGAAGGCGTAACCGGGCTGCAGGTCATCCAGCCGAACGAACGCTCCGGTCTCCGTGCCGTAGCCGGCGACGCTGCCGTCGGGGCGAATTTCCAGGGCGCCCATGTCATCGAAGATGATGCGCATGTCGCGCAGGTGGTCATGCGCCAGTGTGCGGAAGGCCTCCAGCGATTCCGATTTGCCTGCCCCGCTATCGCCGACGATGACGATATTGGCGCGCGAGCGGTCACGCAGTTCGACGCGGCACATGGCCCCGTGCACCGGCATGCGCCCCTGGCGCATCATGATGACGTTGTGCAGGGTGAGCAGCATCTTTTTGAAGTAGCCGAAGTAATCGACGTCCGCCGAGCGGCCGACCACGCCGAGGAGCAGTTCGTTCTCCGCGTCCTCATAAAAGACGGTCTGGTTGTCGCCCATGCTGTCCGGCGGCACGCCGAAGACGAGAATACCGTCCGGCTTGCTGCGCGCTGCGGCATGCCCGGCCAGTTCGAAGAGGTTCACCAGACTGGACGCCAGCGCCAGATATTCTTCGTGGAAGAAGGTATGAATGACCAGCGGGCCGACCATGAGCGGCAGGCAGTACCAGTGCGCCTTGTTCAGCGTCACGCCCTCCAGCGGATTCTGCTCGACCGGGGCGAAGCTGCCTTTGCGTGTATTGCGCCGGGGGTAGAAGGAGACCGGCAATTCCAGCGTGACCAACCGCACGAAGGGGATGTCGCGCAGGACGTCATACGCGCCGCCGGGGCACGGCCAATTGATATGATCGATGAGCAGGCCGATGCTCGTGCCGGCCGGCACTTGATGATAGACGCGCGGCCAATACCCGCGCAGGTGAGAGTCGATGCGCCGGTAGGCCTCCAGCACCAGGTTTTTCAGGCTGTCGTTGGCGTCCAGAAAGGGGATATGCCCCTCCACCGCACGGTCACGCGAATCATCCGCGTGGCTCTCGTAGATGAGAAACCGCTCATAGTCGCGCCAGAAGTCGTAGAGCTTGTCGACGAAATCCCCCAGCGCTTGCACTTCCTCCAGCAACGGCGCAAGGTGGGGCACCAACTGGCTGATGCGCGCCGGCGTGTGATCGACGAGCAGGCGCAACAGATCCGTCACCGCCTTTGTCGCCTCGGAGGCCTCGCCACCCGTCGCCACGGGCGAGAAGCCCTGCACGGTATCGAGCAGTGGGGAATCATGCTTGACCAGGTGATCGAGAAAGCGCTGGACGACTTGCAGCACCAGCGGGCTGCGCAGGATATCCTGCGGGGTCACGCACGGCATCTCCGCCATGCGGATAATGGCCCGGTTGCCAAAGGTCATCGCGCGAATTTCTGACATAACACGTCCTCTCAAACGCAAAAAAACCAGGGCATCCCACTGTGGGATACGCCTGGTCTGAAATGCGGCCGGCCTATTGCCTTCCGCTCTTCCTTCCAATTATCGTCTATGTGGCCTCGTCACGGCTCGCAAGTGCGCTCCGCTCAGCAACCGAAATATACCATACCAATCCTGCCGGCGGCTGTCAAGGCGGACGCGCGCCGGAGGCGTGATGTTGTGCGCCGCTCAAGGCGGTGTACGGTTACTGTTGTGTGCTGCCGGGGATAGCCGGGCTATGGCCTTCTCATATGAAAATACTCGATTTGCGGAAAGCGTATGGGACTGTCCTCGCGCTTGGCGCCCGTCAGGCAAGGACGCGCCCGCTGCACGCCGAGTGCCCACCCTGTCTCTGGTGCCCGGTGCTGGACTGTCCCCTCTGGAGCGCCCTACCATAGGGGACAGTCCAGCACCGGGCGCGGATGCCCCCAGGGCGACTGACCTTGGGCACGGCGTCGGCTCCGCCACCGGGGCGTTATTCGCGAGGACAGTCCCCCACCGGCTCGATAACGCGGCGGGTTTGGCGTCAATAGCACCGTCTGGGACAGGTCCCACCGGTCGTCTCCTGCTTATAGCACGGGAATGACATCCACCTCGCGTTGCACGCCCTTGCTGAACGGACCGGGGTTGGTGAAGGTGTTGTCGCGCACCTCCGCGCCTGTTACGGCCTTCAGCAGCAGGGCGTAGCCGAGTTCATCGGCGGCAAAGGCGGGCGAGTTCCCAGGTATGAGCGGCAGCGGATCGGTGAGCGAGAAACCGTCGAAGGTGTTGCCTATGATGCGCAGGTTCGTCACGCCGCGCGACAGCACCCCTGCCCCGCGCACACGGAGGAAGGTATTCTTCTCGATGAGCACGTTCTGCACCGGCATGCCCTCGCTCGGATTGCGCGCGCAGTTGTCGATATAGATTGCCGCCGCCGCCATATTCGTCGGGCGGAAAACCGAGGTGTCGATGAAGGTGTTGCCGGTGATCGTCAGATTATGCGGGTGCGCCGACTCGCCCCAGTACCCGGGGTTGGAGGCAACGCGCAGGCCAAAACTGCCCAGCCACTCAAAACGGTTGTTGGCGATGGTCATGTTCGGCGCTTGCACCAGCATGCCGCGCGTGAGGATGTTGCGGAAGGTGCAATTGCGTACGGTGGCCCCCGCGCCGACGAACTGCTCGCTGGACACGATGACGTCCTTCGGCAGCGTGATGGGCTGGTCGAGGTGCAGTGTGTGCAGGCCGCCGGCGATCGTCGTGGGGCCGACGGTGGTGCGCCGCCCCAGATACTTCACCCCATCGTTTTCGAAGAAATCGACGGTGAAGGGCTGTTCGATAGTGCCGCGCCAGGCGAGTTGTTCCACCACCACCTCGGTGGGGCTCTTCTGCTCGCGCATCTTGCGGTAAAAGCCGTGAATATTTACCCCATCGTCGCCGATCGCTTCCACGATACAGCCGTCGATGGTCGGGCCCACCGCGCAGTTCGACGAATGAAAACCGTCGCTGTTGCCGCCGAGCAGCCGGTTGGTACCGGGGCGGCGCAGAATATGGCAGCGCTCATAGACGTTCGAGACGCAGACCGCTTCGCGATAATTGAACCCGGCGCAGCTGTAGAGGGTGATATCCTGCAGGCGGATCTTCTCGCACCCTTCGATGAGAAAGCCGCCCTCGCCGCGCACCCACATCGCCATGCGGTCGCCCGGATGCACCTGCATGACGCTCAAGGGCAGGTTGTAATAGCGGAGGACTTGCACGCGGTAGGCGCCGTTCACCGGCTGGTCCTTGAAGAAGGGCGTCACGCGAAATCCGGTTTGTCCGGTCTTGAAGTTGCCGGTGGCGGCATCGATGAAACCGGCCAGGATGTACGGTTGTGCGCCACCCTCCGACGCCAACGCGGCCATGCGCGGGGTGACGCGTTCGTAGCCGGGATCAATAGTCACGTAGACGGCGTGCTTGGCCTCGTCCACCGCCGTCACCGTGCCCTGGGTGAAGCCCAGCGGGTCCCAATCCAGGAAGAGGTTTTTGATGGTGAGGTTCTTGCTGCGCCAGATGCCCACCGCTTGCTGGTCGTCCTCGAACCAGAAGGTGGAGCCGTGGCCGTCGATGACCATGTCGTTGAAGTCGCGCAGCGCAATGTGTACCTGGCGATTGCCCGCCTTTTCCTGCATGGCGAAGCGATAATCGCCCTTGGGGATGTCGAACGTCAGCTTCCCCTGCTTGGCGGCCTCGCGCATGGCCTGCAGCAATTGTTCTCCGGCCTGCCGTTGTTGCGCCTTCGTCGCCTCCGTCCACGCGGCGATCTCCGGTGGATACGGCCCCAAGGCCCACGCCGCGGAAGAGAGCAGCAACGCGCCGCACACCCATAGCAACACTGAACATCTCATCGCCGAAACCTCCGTTAAACGATTAGCTAGTCTACCACTACACGGATTCCCTGTATATCAACCGCATACTGCGTACTGTTCACGTTTGTCAGCGTGATTCATCCAGGGTACCCCCCGGATCATCTATGGCCCTGTTCCAGACCGTGCTCTGGACTGTAGGTTGAGCTGGTATCAGCAGCACCGTTTGGAAGCCGATGCAGGGCCGCAGCCCGGAGTCGCGCTCAGCCTGCCACGAGAGGCAGGTTCGGAGATGTACTGTCGG
>DASXVL010000632.1:0-6203 GCA_036504255.1 Armatimonadota bacterium
GTCCAGCACCTGGCACCACAGACAGCGCGGATACTGTAATCCTACCGGTCGCGTCCTGGCCCGACGGGCGCCAAGCGCGAGGACAGTCCCAGATTCCTTCGTAAAAACCCCTATATTGTAAAAATACGGGCAAAAATCGCATTTTTACAGCTAGGCAAAAGGTATGCCAACTCCTGAGTTGGCGCGCTACGGCTCAGCTATGGCTTCAACTTTTGTTCGCAAACAGGTGCACCCTGGTTTTTACGAAGGAATCAGTCCCAGACGCTTTGAGATCTGCCGCGCGGACATAGCACGGTTTGGACACCAGCCCAGCCAAAAATCCACTGCCCACCCACAACCCGTCACATTTCACGAATTAATGATTCTTTTTAGCGCATTAAAAACAACCAGCGGCAGACCCTCATGTCGTCCATTTTAGATGGAATCGCGCTATAATACACGCCGGTTATACCTCGACAGCAAGGATATTCCATGGAAGAAACACACAGCCATCGTCGCCGTTTCGACTTACCGTTTCAGTGGCCTGCCCTACCCTTCTCCGTCGTACTGATCGAGCCGGAGATTCCTCCCAATACCGGAAATATCGCCCGCCTGTGCGCCGCCACCGGAGCGGAGTTGCACCTGGTGGGGCCGTTGGGGTTCCGCCTGCATGACCGTGCATTGCGGCGGGCGGGGGTGGATTACTGGGATGCGGTGAATGTGCAGCGCCACATTAACTTCGACGGCTACCTGGCGGAACAAAAGCCACCACGCTTCTTTCTCTTCAGCACGCAGGGGGAGCGTTCGCATTTTGACGTGACGTATCAGCCCGGCGACGCGCTGGTCTTCGGCAGCGAGGGCAAAGGTCTGTCCGACACGCTTCTCGCAGCCTGGCCGGAACGCATCATCCAGATTCCCATGCGCACCGACCGCGTGCGTTCGTTGAACCTGGCGAATTCCGTTTCCATCGCCCTCTACGAAGCGCTGCGACAGGTGCAGCGGTAAAGGACGACTGTTCATCGGGGGACAGGCAACCTTGCCCTGCGCAATATCAAGACTGTGCGCAGTTGCGGTGCCTGTCCCCCTAGGTTCGGCTACACCGTCGCGAAGGCGTGCTCCAGATCGGCGAGCAAATCGTCAATATGCTCGATGCCGACCGAAACGCGGATGAGATCACCGGTGATGCCAACCGATTCGCGCACCTCCTCGGGCATGGAGGCGTGCGTCATTGTCCATGGATGCTCGATGAGCGACTCCACCCCGCCGAGCGATTCCGCGAGCGTAAAGAGGTGGACGTTACTGAGTAAACGGAACGCCGCCTCTTGCCCACCGCGCACGCGGAATGAAAACGTGCCGCCGAACCCGGTCATCTGCTGCAAGGCCAGCGCATGCTGCGGATGGCTCTCCAGGCCAGGATGCAACACGGCGGTGACCTTGGGATGCGCCGCCAGCCAGTGCGCCAGCGCCAGCGCATTACGATTGTGCGCTTCCATGCGGATCGCCAGCGTTTTCACCCCGCGCAGTACCAGGAAGCAATCCTGCGGCCCCGCGCAACTGCCCATGGCATTCTGCAGGTAGCCGATGCGCTCGGCCAGCGCCGGGTCCTTCACGATGACGGCCCCGCCCACTACGTCCGAGTGACCGTTGATATATTTCGTAGTGGAATGCAGCACCACATCGATGCCCAGGTCGAGCGGGCGCTGGAAGTACGGCGACAGGAAGGTATTATCGCAGATCGTCACCACGCCGCGTTCTTTGGCAATTTCGGCAATGGCGGCAAGATCGAGCAAGTTCATCAACGGATTGGTGGGCGTTTCCGTCCAAATCGCCCGCGTATTCGGCCGGATCGCCGCGCGCAACGCGTCGAGGTCGCGCAGGTTGACGAAATCGACCGCCACGCCTTTTTCGGTAATGATCGAGGCGATTAAGCGATAGGAGCCACCGTAGATATCGTCGTGAATAATGAGATGGTCGCCGCAACCATACATGAGCAGGGTCGTCGCCGCCGCCGCCATGCCGGTGGCAAAGGCGAAGCCATGGGTTCCGCCTTCCAGCGCCGCCAGACAGTCCTCCAGCGCCTTACGCGTCGGATTGCCGCTCCGGGAATAATCGAACGGCCCCGGCTGGTTCACCCCTTTAAAGGCAAAGGTCGAGGATTGATAGATCGGGGTCATGACCGCGCCGTATGCGGGGTCGGGCCCTTGTCCCGCATGAATTGCCAATGTCTCGAACTTCATCAACGTCCCTCCTCACAGTCATCTTGTCAAGGCCAGGGGTCGGCTCGCAGGGCAACAACGGCGCTGCAGATGCAAAAAACCACCGGACGCATCAGCGTTCGGTGGCGTTATCTCGATGTGACGTATCTCGGTAGATTGCTCGCGAGAGACCATCTTTCGAAAGCTTACGCTTTCGCACATCGAAGGTTCACACCCTCAAGGCACCGCCGCCGTCTCCAGGCCGGTTGCCAGTCCCGTGTTACCGGAACATTCCTGATGCTTTTGCTAGATTAGCAGAGCAAACTCCGACTGTCAAGAGGTGAACCCAAAATGTGGCATGGCCAAACTGACCATGCCACACGAAGCACATTGTGCTATCAGCACGAGCAATTGGTCTATTGCACATGCACCCGCCCGTGGAATTTCCGGCCTGTTGCCCGGATCTCCTCGGCGGCCACCCGTGAGAAATCGAGCAGGTTAATACCCTGCTCAATGGTGTGCCGGAAAATGGCCTCCGTATCATTGAGGTGCGGTTGACTCATCTGTACTGCCGATATGCCGGGGGTCTCCGCGAGTGACTTGATGAAGTGGTCGCCATGACCGCAGAAATGGATGGCCCCACCGCCGAAAGCGGCGAAGAGCTGCGCGTTGTACGGGCGGATGAACTCATCGTACATCGCCGGAGAAAAATTGGTCGCGGAATCGTCACGCAGCAAGAGCCGCCCCTGGTGGAGCATTCCCCAATGTGCGGCGACGCCGCCTGCTAGCGGCGGTATCACGCCCTCCCACGCCTGCATGAAGTGGATATAGGTATCAGTGATCAATTGCAGAACCGCATGCACGAGTTCCGGCTCGTCATAGATATCGACGAAGAGGGCGCTCCCCCACAGCAATTCACACACGTCCATCGGGCCTTGCAGGTCCGGATGGTAGACGTGTACAGAGCGGCCGATGTTGGGGTAGCGCGCCGCCAATGCGGCAAAGAACGCCCCCATATCCAGCACCTTGCCTCCCAGCCCCTGCCGCAAGTCGGGCATCCCGCGATCGAGCAGCGCGCGCATCGCCTCCATCCCACCGGGTAAGGGCCGATTCGTCGGCAGCGTGTCGTGTTCGTCTTCCATAATGAAGAGCTCAGCGCCGAACAGTGACGGAAGGATACAAGTGCCATAATTCGCACGTACGCAGAGCAACTGCCCGGACGCGGCGCTCAGCGCCGCCGAGCATCCCGCCAACTGTTGCAGCGCCATGGCCTCCGAATCATCGAGCGTGGCATTCACTCGGACGACCGGCCAGACGATCTTTGGCGGCACGGACGTGGTCCGTCGCGGCGTAAAAACATCATCAGGAGAGCGCCCCGCGACAAAAGCCGCCCATGCGTCGAAAAGAAGCTTCTCCTCGTCCGGCGAGATTCGCTCGTCCAGATCAGCCAAACATGCGTCGAATAGCGGCATGTTGTTTCCCCCTCGGTATAGCCTTGCCCATCAGGCCCTCTTTGAGGTTATTATACGCATTGCCATCGAAAATGCAACCGCTATGCTGGTCATGAAACCTGCGAGTTACTTAGCCGCAAACAGGTATTGACAAAGCTACGGCACAGCGATATAATTCGACTAACATAGTATTCCGGGCGGAAATAAGGTAAATAAAAATTTTGTCTTCACGGTGTCGCCGTGATCGCGTACACGCCGGAGATGCTAATCACCATACATTCACTTTGGGAGGATGATGCGATGTCCACGTTAACCACCGGCAAAATTGCCAACAACCTGACGGATCTCATTGGCCACACCCCGCTCCTGCGCCTGCGTCGCGTCACGCAGGGCGCGGTCGGTGATGTCGTGGTGAAATTGGAAAGTTTTAATCCAGGCGGGAGTGTGAAGGACCGTATCGGCTTCGCGATGATCCGCGACGCCGAAGAGCGTGGGCTGCTGTACCAGGATTCGGTGATCATCGAGCCCACCAGCGGCAACACCGGCATCGGGTTGGCGTTCGTCGCTGCCGCCAAGGGGTATCGGCTCATCCTCACCATGCCGGACACCATGAGCCTGGAGCGCCGCAACCTGCTCAAGGCCTACGGCGCTGAACTGGTGCTCACGCCGGGGGCGGAAGGCATGCCCGGCGCGATCCGCAAGGCGGAAGAACTGGCTGCCGAGACGCCGAATTCCTTCCTGCCGCAACAATTCAAAAATCCGGCCAATCCGGACGTACACCGCAACACGACGGCGGAAGAGATCTGGCAGGACACGGACGGCAAGATCGATATTCTGGTGGCAGGCGTCGGCACGGGCGGCACCATCACGGGTGTCGGTGAAGTACTGAAAGCGCGCAAGCCCGGTGTCCAGGTGATCGCCGTGGAGCCGGCCGATTCGCCGGTGCTCTCCGGCGGCACCCCAGGCCCGCATAAAATCCAGGGCATCGGCGCGGGTTTCGTACCGGATGTATTCAATGCCGGGATCATCGATGAAATCTATCAGGTAAAAAATGAAGAGGCGCTGGTCACCGGACGGCGTCTGGCGCGAGAGGAGGGTGTACTGGTAGGCATATCCTCCGGCGCTGCCGCCTTTGCCGCTATCCAGGTAGCCAAACGTCCGGAGAACGCCGGTAAACTCATCGTGGCCGTATTGCCTGATACGGGCGAACGTTATTTGAGCACCGCGCTCTTCCAGGAATAACGCGGTTTGCCACGACGTGTAGATCTGCGCACGGGGAGGGCTGGTGTTTCCTACCAGCCCTCCCCGTGCGTTTGCACATTCCCGCAGTCTGCAGGGCAAAACTACACGTTTGCCACTCACGGTTGCGCATGGAAATGCGCCCACATCCTCTGACAGTAGAACGGCTTCCATAGCCCAGCAGCAAACAAATATTTTCATTACCATTGGTAAAGTGTCGGCACGACACGGAATATTACTATAGCCGCCTGTCCCCCCTACGACGGAGTCATCACTCTAGGCTACGACATGTTCGCTACAGTGCACTAACAAAGACAATAGCTGTTGCACGACATCGCCGCCAGCCACGTAACACAGAACGAGCAGTTCGTCTCCGAGCGTTTTCGGAAAGGCCATCCTCGCTAATCGCTTTCATGTGATATCTCGCCATGTGGATCATCACGCCATGCGACCAGCCGGGGTTGCTGCGAATTCACTTCACAGGAACTGCGTAATGAAGGAGGGGGATCCATGTCACATTTCTCACTGCGCTGCCATCTATGGGGAGGTATCCTCGCTATCGGGCTGGGCGGCCTCGCCCTGCAAGGGTGTAACGACGTGAACACACCGACGACAGGCCCGACCATGGCGGTCTCGGCCACGGTCGCCGACCCTGCCGAGCCGACCGCCGATGAGTATGCACTCGCCGGAGCGAAACCCGCGACGCTTGCCGATGCTGTGGCGATCATGGAGGCGCCCGTGCTCTCCGCCTCTGACGGCGCCGTGGTGACGCCTGCCGGCACCGAATCACTCCTCATGGTTGATTGTGGCGATACGGGCGTCACCAGCGGGAATTTGCCGCTACTGCAGAATTCCGGGCGTGTTGAGGGCAACGGGCATGCCATGCTGCCGAAAGGCAACAACGCCATCTCCCTGAGTCCCGGCACATGCTTCGACATGGATGACAAGCCGGAACTGCATGGCTACGGCACAAATCAACTCTTACGCCTCAGTGACTTCCGCGTACAGTTCAGCGTGCATGAAGGCCGCCCGCCCAGTTGGACCATGCCTTCCCAGCATGTCTTACACATTGTCCGACACCGGAAGATGTTTGTGCTCAACGGCTCATTCCTTGAACTACGCTGGAATGGACGTAAATCCGTGCCCCCCATGGATAACCTGGTCACCATCACCGCAGATCTCTACAACGGCACAACGAAGGTCGCCGGTCCGCTAAAGAAGACCGTTCCAGTGTATAACAACACCGCCCTCTTTACCAGCAGCACCAACGTGGAATTCAACCGCGTCGCGATTTCCATCGATCTGCGCGACGCCAAGTAATCAGGCGTGCGTCGGTCAG
>DASXVL010000633.1:0-2878 GCA_036504255.1 Armatimonadota bacterium
ACGCCGCCCGCTGCCGCCGGAGCCCGAACCGCGCGGCGGGGGGGGAGCCAGTTGGCTCATCGCCCTGCTCTTCCTGGTGCTCGCCGGCGCGGTCACCTATGGCGGCTTTCTCGTCTTTGGCCCGCCGAAGCATGACATCAAGCCGCCGGTCACGACGGCCAGCGTGCAGGCGCCGAATTTGATCGGCCTCACCAAAGCGCAGGCGGAAGACCTGCTGAAACAGCGCGGGCTGCAGGGGAAGGAAGGCCCCATTGAGGCGAATAACGACATCCCCAAGGAGCAGGTGTGCCGGCAGGATCCCGCCCCGGACGCGACCATTAGCAAAGACACGCCGGTGCTCTACTGGATCAGCAAGGGTCCGAGCAGCTTCACCATGCCCGACGTCAGCACCATGACGCTGGACCGGGCGAAGAAGGAGATCCGCGACGCGGGTTTCCAGGCGGACTTCAAGATCACCAGCGAGAACAGCGATCAACCCAAACAGACGATCATCCGTCAGGACCCCGCGTCCGGCGCCCTGGTGGATTGTGCCAAAGGCAAGGTGACGCTGGTCGCGTCGAAGGGCACGGAAGTACAAGCCGTCGTTCAGGAAACCTGGAACCCCGGGTCGGCGCCTGACCTCGGCAAGGACTCCGTCTACGTGCGCATCGAGCTGGAGCGGCCGGCGCACAGCGAGCCGAAAGAGATCTATCACGGCACGTTGAGCCCGGGCGATAAGATTCCCGTGCAGCATTTCGAACGGTTTGCCAACGAGCAGGTGCTGGTGCGCGTGCTCGCCGGTGACGACGAATACAGCAACTTGACCACGCAGACCGAGGTGCTCATCCCGTCAACCGCGCCCGGGGCGAACGCGAAACCGGCGATGCCCGGGCAATAGAGGGTGCCTTCGTCGCGGTGCGGGGCTGCCCCCTCGCACGACTCGGGGATGGCACCCTTCCAGACGGTGCTGGCCATACAGTCGAGAATTGGCGTTCGCATGCCGCAATTACCTCCCGAGCCCGTCCCCGCTTTTCGCGCGGTGCTTTCGCCCGGCCCCACCCCCAACCCCCTCTCGAATCGGGAGGGGGATTTTTTGCCACAATGTTGATAATTTATATTATAATGTTCATTATAGTGAACGGAGGGCACAATGCGGAGTCCATATCGATTTCTGATCCTGCTGGCGTTGGGGGTGGCGATGGTGATGTCTTGTGCGGCGGCACAACTTGGAGAACCGAAGGATGTCACGTTTACCGCGAAGCTCGACGGATCGACGCAACGCTATGTGCTGCTGATGCCGGAGCCGTTTGACGCGGCGGTGGAGCACCATCTGCTGATCGCGCTGCACGGGCATGGGTCCGACCGGTGGCAGTACGCGAAAGATGCGCGTGACGAGTGCCGGGCCGCGCGCGATCTCGCCGCGCAATACGGCATGCTCTACGTCTCCCCGGATTATCGCGCCGCCACCTCCTGGATGGGTCCGGCGGCGGAAGCCGATGTCCTGCAAATTATCGCGGATCTCAAACAGCAGTACAAAATCGGCAAGGTTTTCCTCGTCGGCGCATCGATGGGAGGCACCTCGGTATTGACTTTCACCGCCTTGCACCCAGAGTTGATCGCGGGGGTCTGCGCGCAAAATCCGCATGCCAATCACCTGGAATATGCGAATTTCCAGGATGCGATTGCCGCCTCGTTCGGGGGGAGCAAAACGGCGTTGCTCGCGGAATACAAAAAGCGCAGCGCCGAGTACTGGCCGGAAGCATTCACCATGCCCGTGGCCATCACCACCGGTGGGCGGGATACCCTGGTGCCGCCGCAAAGCGCGTTGCGGCTGGCGCAGGTGTTGCAGGCGTTGGGCCGGAAGGCGCTGGCCATCCACCGGGAAGAGGGCGGGCACGCCACTAATTACGCCGATACGACACAAGCCTTAGACTTTGTCATCCGAACGGCGTTAGGGCTGGACATCGCGCAGCCGACCAAAGACGGAGGGCTGTTCTTCGCGGGCGCCAAGCCGGCGATTCCCAGTTCCGCGGGCATGGTGGAACTGGGCCTGCAGTGCACGACGACCAGCGCCGGGACGTTGACGGCATTTTATTATTATAAGGCCAACGGGGAGATCGGGGCGTCGCATACGCTGCGGCTGTGGAATGCCGCCGGCGAGAAGGTGTTCGAAATCGATTCTGCCCAAGAGACCGCGGAAGGCTGGCAGACCGTGCGGTTGCCCAAGCCCTTTGCCGTGAAGGCCGCGGAAATGTATACGCTGTCGTACACCGTCCGGGCGCAGTATCCCGCCACGCCGGATGCCTTCACCGTCCCGATCATCCGATCCGGTATCAACGCAGTGGCCGGCGTCTATTCATTTGAGAACCTGGGCACGGCCATGCCCGGCAAAACGCACCGCCAGATGTCGTATGGTTTGGATATCGATTTTGTCCCGGCGAAGTGACCGCTCACACATCCACAGCGGTGTCGAGCCACCGCACTCCAAAAAAGCACCGGTGTTGGAGGAGCGGCTTGTTGAGGAAATCCTCGGTATGGTATGCTAGACCCATGCTGCCGTTTCGGGATTACAATCCGAGCAGGACATTTCCGATCGTCACGATTTCGCTCATAGTGCTCAATGCTCTGGTGATGCTTTACATGGTGGGGCTGGACCAGCAGGGGGCGTTACAGGGCTTCGTCTACCGCGCCTCGGTCATCCCCCTGGAATTTACCCACCCCGGGCGGATTGTCCATGGCATTCCCCCGCTCGATCCGGTCTACCTGACCATCTTCACCGCCATGTTCATGCATGCGGGATTGCTGCATTTACTCGGCAACATGCTCTACCTGTGGATCTTCGGCAATAATATCGAGGATATCATGGGGCCGGGGCGCTTCCTGATCTTCTACCTGCTCT
>DASXVL010000634.1:0-1679 GCA_036504255.1 Armatimonadota bacterium
GGCCCGGCGGGCACGGCGCGGCAGAGGCGCGCGATCTCGCGCAGTTCCTCGGCGCGCGCCGGGTCAGCGTCGTGCGCGGACTGCTCGGCGAGGTCGGCGTACTTCTCCGCGAGGGTCGTCATACCGTCGAGCGCCACCAGGCAGGCGCGGTAGAAGTCGTCTTGTTGCTGGTCCTCCGCGCGGGCGAGGTCGAGTGGCTCGCGGTAGCGCGCGATGAGCGCGCGCAGGCCATGCACGCCTTCACGCAGCAGGCACTCGTAATCGATGGACATGTGCGAGCGCTGGCCGTCGACGCGGCTCATCGCCGGGGCGACCTCACGCTGCAGGAAGTCAAACTCCTGTGCTTCCTCTGCGTTCAGCGGGCGGTTGGCCCAGTTGCCGACGATCAGTTCGTCGTCGCCGATGACCGGGGTGAGGGCGCAGAGGATATCCCGCGCCATCAGGCCGCGGCGCACGAGGTGGCTTTGCTCGGCGCTGGAACTCCGCCAGGAGCGCAGCGCGGCGAGGTCGCCCTCGCGCCGGTCTTGCCCGCGATGGGCGATGGCCAGGGCGTGCTCGCGCAAGCGCGCGATGCGCGGCGTGGCCTCGGTCAACAGTGACAGATCATCCGTGGCAGGGTACGACATCGGGCGCCTCCATCTCGGGCAGCGAGTCTTCGCTGGATATGCCGCCCAGCAGGGCGGAAATTTGTGCGGCGGCTTGGCGCACGCGCGGTTCAGCCGCACGGAGTTGCGCGTCGGTCAGGCGGTGCGCCGGTCCCATGATGCCCACCCCGGCGACGACCGCGCCCGCCGCGCCCCACACCGGCGCGCCCAGGCAGCAGACGCCGGTCAGGTATTCTTCCCGGTCAGTCGCCAACCCGCACGCACGAATCTCCGCCCACTCCGTGGCCAACGTCGTGGGGTCGGTACAGGTGGCCGGGGTCAACGCGGGCCAGTCGTGTGCGAGCAAGGCGTGCTGCTGCGTGGCAGGCAGGTGGGCGAGGATGGCTTTGCCGAAGGCGGAGGCGTGCGGATGCAGCAGCGAGCCGGTCTCCACCACCACGCGCAGCGGATGCGGCGAGAGGCGCTGCGCCACCAGCACCAGGTGGTCATCGCGCAGCACGCAGAGGTGGGCGTTCTCCCCGGTTTCCTGCGTGAGCCACGTCAACCAGGGATCGGCGGCGGCAATCAAATCCAGGCGGCAGCCCAGACGCGCGCCGAGCAAGTACCATTTCTCCGTCAGGCACAACGCCCCCTGGGCATCACGCGCCAGGTAATCGCGCTCCTCCAACACCCGACAGATGCGAAAGGCGGAGTTGAGCGCAATATCGAGCCGCCGGCTGATTTCCGACAGGCTCATGCCGTCCTGCTGCGCCGCCAGCAACTCCACGATATCGAGCAGCCGGCTCGCCGCGGGCGCGGCATAGGTGGTGGTGCTCATACAGGCCACCTTTCTATAGACAGAAAGACTATACAACAGTAAAAAATGCCTGTCAAGCGTTAGGAAAGATAAGGGCGCTGTATAGAACAGGGCGCGAGCCAGCCGTTCTTGGAGAGAGGCGTTCCAGAGGGGACAGTCGCATACGCTTTATGATTCCGGCGCAGGGATGGGGAAGCAGATCGTAGCGCGCGCCCGCTGTGGCGCGCCTGTGGTGCGACCGTATCCGTGTGGCGTACGGGAGCCGGATGCCAAGTTGG
>DASXVL010000635.1:0-4800 GCA_036504255.1 Armatimonadota bacterium
CCGGATTCCTCTCGCGAAAGATGTTTGCCATTCCCTCTTCTCATCGACAAGGTAATCCGGTATGGTTGACCTCTGCTTGTGCACGCATGCGCTCCGACGAGCCAACTGGAAATCGGCACATGGACGGATACGGCATTCGCCGAACATGGCGCGGTCTTCTGTTGCGCCACACGCGCACTCGCCCAAGTGCAACTCAGGCCCTGCACCGGGTCGCGCTGCAGGTTGCATGCGGCTCACACCGGAGAACTTGAAACATTTTTACATCGTGCGGCAGGCTATTTTGATCTGGCAGGCATTGAAGCACACTGCCTCACGGAAACGCCGTGCCCGGAAACTTCCAGCTACCTCATGGCCGCACACGCCGTGGCGCTCACCGGCGCATTGGCTTGTTTGGCCAATCGTTTCCTCACCCCGCACCAGCTCGCGAGCATTGCCCATCGCATCCTCTGCGAGGAGATGGGACAACCCTGCGGCGTGCAGCGCTTTATGGCAGCCGCGTTGGGCGGTATTTCGCTCTATGATATCAGCCCATTCCCGCGTACGTTCCCGATTCCGCTGGATTTGCCCGACGAGGTGCTGACGCAACTGGAGCAACGCACCTTGATCATCAGTACAGGTCGCGAGGTTAAACACAGCCTGTACCAACGCGTGCAAGAACGCAGCCGTACGGGAGAGCGTGGAGCGCGTGAGGCATTGTGGGAACTGCGGGCGCTGCCGCGCCAGGCGGCCGATGCCTTGCGTATGCGCAATCTGGCCGCACTCGGTGGAGTCATGAACGAACATGCGCGGCAACAGCGTCAATTATGCCCGGAGATTGATACCCCGGAAGTCCAATATATCCGCACCGTCGCGCAACGCCACAGCGCCTTGGGGAGCACCGTCAACTCCTTGGGCAGCCACATCACCGTGCTCTGCGATGACACGACCGCACGCATATCGCTTAGCAGCGCCCTGCGGGCGGGCGGATTCTCCGTAACGACCTTCGATCTCGATCACTATGGCCTACGCGTGTGGGTTCATGAGCCCGGGGAAGAGCCGCTCGCGCATCCAAGCGCGGCATAACCGGACGCTCATTCTTCCGCGATACGCGCCTGCAATGCGGAGACCTGGCGCTCTAACTGTTTGATCGTCGCCATCAAGGCCGGGACGCGTCGCAGCGATGCTTCCAACTTCAGTTGATCCGCGTGCGACTGGGCAGGATAGCCGGAGACGGTGGCGCCGGCGTGCACATCACGGGTGACGCCAGCACGTGCCGCGACGCGTGCCCCGGCTCCGATGTGTAGATGATCCTTCACTCCTGCCTGCGGAGCAACGATGACGCCCGCCTCCAGTACGGCGCTGCCGGCAATGCCCACCTGTGCCACAATCAGGCAATGTGGCCCGATCTGCACATTATGGGCGATGTGCACCAGATTATCAATCTTGGTGCCCCGCCCGATGACCGTCTGCCCGGTCGTCGCCCGGTCCACGTTGGAATTAGCGCCGATCTCCACGTCATCTTCAATGACCACGCTCCCCAGATGCGGAATCTTCACCAGGCCGTCGGGGCCCGGCTGATACCCAAAACCATCCGCCCCAATCACGACGCCGCCATGCAGGATCACCCGTTTGCCGATGGTGCAACGCGGATAAATGATCACTTGTGGATGGATGACCGTCTCGGCGCCGATTTCGACATGATCGCTGATCACCGCATGCGCATGGATAATGCAGCCATCGCCGACCACCGCGCCCTCACCGATTGAGGCGAAAGGCCCGATATGGGCGCGCGCATGAATCGCCGCCGAGTTGGCGATATGCGCCGTAGGGTCAATGCCGGGCATGGGCGTACGGCGCCAGTCAAACAGCTGCAGGGCACGCGCGAACCCTGCGCGCGGGTCCACCACCCGAATCACGGGTTTCACCGAGGACGTGACTTCCTGTGACACAATAATTGCCAGGGCCGGCGACGCTTCGGCCTCCGCGAGATGCCGTGCCTGCCCCACAAACGTCACTTCGCCTGCGGAGACGGTGTCGTAGCCCGCCACGCCGGTCACTACGGCGTCCGCATCATTTCCCAGTAATACGCCGTCCAATTGCACGGCTAATTGCGCTAATGTTATTTCCATAATGTACGGTCCTTTATGCATAAACCTGTCACCCGGTCACCACGGGGTCGAAGGGCACAAAACGCTGGGCCTGCCTGACACTCATGCCCCCCAGTATTCTTCCAGCCAGGCACGCATTTTGGCAGTGAGTCTTACCCCGGTCTGCCGAGTTGCCGAAAGACGATAGCCGTGCTGGGTGGCGAGTGACGTTACCACCGCGCGCGTTTCCTGCTCTATCGCGCGCAACAGCGCCGTCCGTTCCGCTTGCAAGCGCACGATGGACTGGTCAATGCCGTGCACAGCCAAGGCACGATCAGTCGCTTCCGCCGCCGAATGCTGGAATTGCGCCGCAATCTCCGGGGTCTCCAGCGCAATCGCTACCGCAGGTAACGCCATGAACGGCATCGTCGGCACGACCACGGGCTTCATAGTCTCCCGGCCGTACTCCTGCACAACACGCGCATTTTCTTGCGCGAACAATTGCGCGTATTCCTGATGAAGCTGCGCATCCAAACGGATAACTTCCGTATGCAAAGCTGCGGTGGTTTTTGCCTGGGCATTGCGTTTCGCGCGTATCAGTTCCGCATCGACGTTATCGAGCGCTTGAGCATACTGGCCACTAATTTCTTCATACCGCGCGTTGGCTTGCGCCAGCCGTGCCGCGGCCGCCGCAGGTTGCCGCTCTGCCCATCGGCTTGCGGCGCCACGCGATAGCTTAGCGCTGACCAGTGGTTGACTATAATCGATCTGGATGCCACGGCGGCTCTCTGCCGCATGAGCGGTCAATTCCGTCCAGAGCCGGTCACGCTCCGCCGAATACTTGCGGATTAAGTCGCGTTGCAGCCCGGCAAACCTGCGCGCCTGGTCGCGCTCCAAGACGCGTTGCAGTGCCGAGGACTCCTGGGCAATGAGCTCCTGGGTATGATAGTCGGGGCGCGCGGGGGGAGTCGGCGCGGGCAAAGACGCGTAGGCAGGCAACGAGATAAGTCCGCGTGCGGGAGGTGTCTCAGCAGGCGTGGGTTCCAGCAGACGGGCGCGTTGCGCAGCTAGCGCTTGCAAACGATGATCGAGGTCTGACACCAAGCCCTGACTGGGATGAAGCGCCTGTAAGGCATCGATCTCCACCCATCCGAGTCGCGCTGCCGTCACGACCGGTTGCCGGCAGCCCATCAACGCCATGGCGCCACTGAGAAGGACGAGGGCCGTGAAGCACATGCCCCACGGCCCACCGCGCCATTTTCGGTGCGACGACCGGCTAGTTCTTCGCGTCAAGCATTTCCGGCTTAAAGTTCGCATTGAGGTAATCGATCACTTTTCTGCTAATATCTACGCTGGCATCGTTCCATAGGATGATCTTCTCGGTGGTCTTTTCCGATTGAATCGCCCGGTTGACGACCAGGGTAAACTTCTGTTCTTTAGCGACTTTGGCCACCGCATCATCGACAAGTTTATTCAACAGTTCCTGGAAACGCTGCTGTTCAGCCCCCAGGGTCTGCTCGACTTGCTGATTCATTTCGTTCGCTTGTCCATACAGCGCATAGATCATCTTCTTCAGCGCATCGTGGCGTGCGGTCTGCTCATCAGTCAGCTTCGCCCCGTTTTTACTCTGATCTTCCAGCTTCTGAAACTCGTCGACATTCGCTTTGGCCTTCGCCGCGAGCTTGTCAATCGCGTCTTTATCCTGGACCGGCTGCTCCACGAGCTTTTTGTACTGCGCGAACTCTTCGTCGCTCAGCCCCAGCCCGGTTTGCATGGTATTCAACGGCGCATAGAGCTTTTTGGCATAGGTCTGAAAGCGCTCAATAGCAACTTTCGCGCCTTGATACTGCGCCTGTACCGCCTGCAGATCGACCACGGCGATATTCGTGGCGGGCGACGGAGCGGCTGCGGCACCGACCGCAACGGCCATGCCCAGCGCCAGCGCAGCCAAAGCCACGCGAGAGGCAACACATAGTGAACGGAACATACGAACTCCTCTTTTCGGTAAATGTGATGCCGCCACGCAGCATCGTATCGCTCTTGGGACACTGTTCTGTATTGTTCCCAAGTCACTGCTCTGCAAACAACCTCTTCACCGGTGATGGCGGTTTGGCTCCCTGCGATCAGAATGTGGGACCGACCCCGAAGGTAAACTCACTCCCACCCTCATCATTAATGCCATAGTCAAGGCGCAGCGGGCCAATCGGCGTCTGGACGCGAATACCACCGCCATACCCATAACGCAGTTTAAACCTACTATCCCCGAGCGCGTCCGCAAAGCGCCCTCCCCAGGCATCGCCGGTATCGAAAAAGCCGACCACATCCAATGCTTCCGTGATCGGGATGCGTAACTCATGGTTCCACAGCACCATCGTCTCGCCGGGGAAGCGGTCGTCCTTGTAACCGCGCAATGTATCCGCGCCCCCCATCTGGAACTGGTCGAGGAAAGGCGGGACACCACTACTGCCGCCAGCCATCAGGCGTGTCGCATATACCCAGTGTTTGGGGAGCTTCGCTTCGTCCGGATTGCCTTCTTTCCCCTTCTTGACGATGAAATACTTCCGTATCTCACCGGTATACTTGGCGAAGGTAGCCCCACCAAAGACCAACCCGGCATTCTCCACACCGAAGGAGGTATAGACGCCACGAAAAGGCTTTAAGAAAGGAAAACGTGAGTCGTGCACGGCCGTAAGCGAGAGACTGCGTACCTCCGACTTGTTGAGGATCTGCTGCA
>DASXVL010000636.1:0-2792 GCA_036504255.1 Armatimonadota bacterium
AGCAAAAATGCGGACGGCAGCAGCGAAGGAATGGGGTACGGACCGGGACCGGCAATCAGGCAGCGATACGGATTATCGCTAACGGCAAAGACATCGCCACGGCGATCGATGCAAGTGTCGCCCTGCAGCAATTCACAGCGCGCTTCATAGCCGCCATCGGCAGCGGGAACGGCGAAGGGGACGGTCCCACTGATCGTGGCCAGTGGCGGAACCTGCACCGGCTTGCTCTTGCCCTGGGCGCATACCCCCGTATCCGTCATAATCACCGGACGCACGGCAATGGATTGCAATTGCGTGGTGCTGTTGGTGATGCGATATTCCAACGCACCTTGGTCGTTGTGGTGATAGCGCACCTTTGTCGGACGCGCCCAACTCATGCTGACGGGCATCGCGAGTTTTTCGAGTGACAACGAGGAAGCTTCGACCTGGATCTTTCCACTAGGGCAGGTATCTTTGCCGACGTACATCAACCCCACGGATATGGTTTGCCCTTTTTCTACATTGAAGTCCAGGGTGAAATTCTGCCATTCCCCTGGTTTGGTAAAGGCATACCCATTCAGCGAGCGTGCAGATTGCGTCACCGGAATGGGGCCGTAATTGGTCGGCATAACCGTGCCGCCCGCCTCGACCGGCGTCCAGGCTTGCAGCACAAGAGAACTCTCTCCCCAGGCAGCCGTGCGTGCGCGCAGCGAGACGCGATACCGTCCCGGCTGGTCACCGGAGATGGGTTCCCAGCGCACGACCGCAGCTTGGGGATACTGACCCGTGCGGTATTGCGCGTCGCCGGCTTGGAAAACCAGGTCGTTTTCCAGGATAGCGCTTTGCGCGACCATGCGTGTGGAGGGTCCGACGTGGTATGGAACTATTGCCGCCTCGCCCCACCCTGCGCCACAGGCGCCGAGAACGCCGAGGATTCCCAGCAGCCCGAGTTTAATCGTCGTTCGTATACCCATCGTAGTTCCTCTTTTCCCGGTCACTGCGCCGTAGCGTGTTCTGGGCAGGTCCGGCAATACATTTGTTCAGCCAAAAAGTGCATAAGGCGAAGACGCCTCATCCAGTAATATGGGGGGATGCTCTTTAGTGTAGAGATGCAGCGCATCAGTGATCTGCAACCGGAGCCACGCCGGAATTTGGAGTTTAGAGACAGGACTGATCAAACATAGCAATATACGCGCCAGAGTCGGTGCATGTTTCCATGTGTCATACGTCTCTGTGTTAGCGGCAAGGCGCCTCACGGGGTGATAAGGCGCCTTGCCGGTATGTGCCCGGCATCATGCCGTGACAACGGGAACTGGTTACTGGACCGCAATGCCCCACTTGCTCGCGAGATACTTTTCGACTTCTTTGCGGCTCGCATCGTTGAGCGCGGTCCGGAAGACCATGACATCGCCAATTGTCCCCTTGTACATGGTCATACCATAACCGAGCATTGTGTAGTCGCTGTAGTTAGGGACGTAGGGAGGAGTGGGCAACCCGGGATCCGGCGCAACGCCGTTCAGGTAAATCTTTGAGCTCAGCGAGGAACACACGGTGGAGACCACGCACAGTTTGTTGGCGGTGGTTGTCGCGTAGTTCGCGTTCCACTGATAGCCACCATTCCAGCCAAATGCCGTGTCCGTGCCATCGGCGGCGCCGTTCAAATCTAACTCAACGCCGGCGGGGCCGTTAAACTGCGCAAATACGGCGCCACCACCGCCGGAAGCGGCATCGGCAACGGCGACGACGGTCATGCCCGTGTCCTTGAAGCCGACTTGCGGGACGCCGGCGCCATTCGAACCATCGAACTTCAAGAGTTTTCCGCCACTACCCGGAATGACGGTGGGAGGGGTGAGGCCCATCCATCCCCAATTGAGCCCGGGCATATCCGCGCTGTGATAGGGCGACTGGTCGGCCATCACGTTCAACTTATCGCCGTTGGTGGTGCAGTTATCCGCGCTCCACCAACCGCGCAGTTCGAACGGCCATGCGGCCATTTTGCGATACTCGACATGTCCATCCACGAAGGAGGCGATATAGCCTTTATCGTGGCGCATCGCCACATCATCGCCGGTATAGCAGACGTTGTCATACGTTTGTGGAATAGGCGGCGGGCCTGCCGTTGCGGCGGAGGCGACGTGCTGGCCGTCCAACGTCAGAAATTCTGACGACGCGTTTGCGATATCGCCGAGCGATTTAGCCGAGAGTAATGCACTATAGAGATAGGCATTGATAGCGGTTTTTGGTGCATCGGAACAGGTCAACACTTTACCCGACACGCCAATGGCTGCCCAGAAAGTGCTGGCGGGCGGTAATTTCTCTTCGTTTTCCTGCGACCACATTTGTGCGGCAAGCGCAATTTGCTTTTGATTGCTCAAACACTGGGTCTGTCGTGCCTTCTCCCGTGCCTTGCCAAATACCGGAAAGAGAATTGCTGCCAGGATCGCAATAATTGCAATCACGACGAGTAACTCAATGAGCGTGAAACCTTTCAAAGTAACCGTTGGTGTTCTCATGTTGTTCTCCCTTTACAAAAGATAAGTCTCTTTATTTATAGTGCGCGATCGAATGATGGGAACGCCCTGCTAAGCTATTGCCACCATACCATTCAGTCATGTGGTCTAACTGGATGGTAATCTATTGCCAACCTGTCTGTCAATAGGCCTACTCTGGTGAATCGACAAAATTTACGAAGAAATTTAGTAGTTCCCACTTCACCGAAATAATCCCTATTCCATCTCTGCAGCCTGCAACCGCAAGGCCCGGTGAATTCGCACGTTCGCAAAACACGTTTAACGGCAAAAAACCGCTTGCCG
>DASXVL010000637.1:0-4165 GCA_036504255.1 Armatimonadota bacterium
ACAGTTCGGACGTCTGCAACGCGAGCTCCGCCTGCTTGCGCACCGTCATGTCCAGTTGTGTACCGCAGGCGCGCAACGGTTGCCCCTGAGCGTCCCATTCGATCACCCGTCCCTTACCCAACACCCATACCCAGTGGCCCGACTTGTGGCGCAAGCGGTATTCCGCTTCGTAAAAGTTCGTTGTGCCGCCGAGGTGCGCGTTCAACGCCTGCCTCACCCGCGGTAGATCATCCGGATGCAGCAGCGATATCCAGGTATCGATCATCGGTGGAAGTTCATCCAACGCATAGCCAAGCATGTCGGCCCACTGCTCGTTGAACGTCACCTCGCCATGGGCGATATTCCAGTCCCAGGTTCCGAGGTCGGTGCCGAAGATGGCCAGCTTTAAGCGTTCTTCACTCTCCCGCAGCGCTTCTTCCGCGAGCTTGCGTTTGGTAATATCCGCCAGCATAGCGAACGACCCGGCAAAGTTTCCGGCATCATCGGTGATCGCATGCGCAGAGATCAGGCACCAGATGGTGCCGCCATCTTTACGGTGGTAGCGCCGTTCGTACAACTCGTTTTGCTGCTCTTGCCGGCGCGCCATCCGCAACGCCTGGTCCGGTAGATCCTCTTCAAAGAGGAACGCATCGGGCGGCTTTCCAAGCATCTCCTCGCTGGTATACCCCAGAATTTCGGTCAGTCGCTGGTTGACATACGCCGTGTGCAGGGTGGCATCCAATATCCAGATACCCTCCTGCGCGGTCTCGACAATGCGGCGATACCGTTCTTCGCTCTCGCGCAAGGCCTGCTCTGCCTGTTTGCGTTCGGTAATGTCCTGGGTGAAGGCGAGAAAGCGCGTCTCCGAAAGCTTGACGGCGGAGATGGCGCCCCAACGCAGTCCACCACTCTTCATCTGATAGCGGACCTCCCATTGCACGAACCCTTTTTTCGTGAGCCGTTTGAAGTAGTTTTCCCCCTCCTGCGGCAATGCGGGCGCGAGCAGATCTGAGTAATGCATCGACCGCAACTCGGCCTCGCTGTAGCCGGTGACTCGGTACGCTTCCGAGTTCGTCTCGAGTATCCGCCCCGTTTCATCAAAGAGATAGATGGCAAACGGCGCGTGCTCGAAGTAGCCGCGCAATTGCGCTTGACTCGCTTGCAGCGTTTCCGCCGCCTGGCGTTCGATAATGCCGATGGCCAGGCTGCCGGCGAGTCGTTCGTAGAGGGCAATGTCGGCGGCAGTGAACCGGTCCCGCCGGGGATCGTTGAACTGCAGAAGCCCAATAATCTGGGCGCCATGCGGGATGGGGATCAAGGCGACGGATTCATAGCCCATGCGGTTACAGCGATTGCGCATGTGGTAGGGACGGTCTTGCTCACCGAGCGATGCGAGCAAATCCGTCGTACTGTTCGTCCAATAACTCCCGTGCTCGGTATAGCAGGGGAGCCGTGGGTCGAAACATCCACGGAGAATATTGCCGCACACGCATTCCAGCAGCGGATGGCCCGTCGGATCGCAGACCGGCATGCCCGCCTCATCGACCGCGCACAGGTACGTTTCCTTTTCCACGAATTCCGGCGGGAAGCCCCGCGTCTCATAGTAGGGGAAATCAGCGTCCTCCCGCAGGCGGATGCCGACGGCCGCGCATCCTGACCAGTCCTGCATCAATTGCGTCATCTGCGTCAGCAGTTCGGGCACGCCGTTGCAGTCAGCCAGCAGGCGCAACAAGCGCAGTGTCACCTCACGTTCATCGTCCGCCGTTTTGCGCGCGGTAATATCACGCCCGACCGCATATATCTGCTGATGCGCGCTGGCGACGACTTCCCATTCCACCCAGCGATAGCTCCCATCGTGACAGCGATACCGATTGATGAAACACGCCGGCCGATGTCCCATCTCCAGGTGCGCCATCTCCCGGAACGTCGCCTCCCGATCTTCGGGATGAACCAGCGCCATGAATGGCGTGTGCAGCAAGGTCTCCGGGGGAAATCCCAGCGTCGCCTCCCAGGCCGGATTGAGCATGTCGAAAAGGTTTTCGGGCGAAATCGTGCAGACTAAATCCGGCACCAGATCCAGAAAGCTGGTTAAGGCGCCCGTGGCGCGCTGGAGAGACGCTTCGGCCTGTTTTTGTAAATAGAGATGGCCGATGATGGAGGCATATAACCGGAGTATCTCGCCGTCCTCATCGGTGAAGGGGGTATGGGTGAGCAGGTTATCGGCGCTGACGCAACCGAGGACCACCAGACCGTCCCACAGCGCGGCAAGCGCATGCATCCCCTGCCCGACCGGCATGGCCGAGTGATTCAACAAGCAATCCGCGGGTTCCAGCACCAGGTCGGTCTCGCCGCTGAACACGCGTCCCATCGAGGAGGACGGAGCGACCGTCACCCATGACTGACGCTCGTCCCGGATCTGCCCGGTTTCATCCAGACCATAACTGCCCCGCGCCCGCTGCTGGCCTTCCGCGAACCAGATGGACAGACGATCAAACCCCAGGCGCGAGCAACCGAGTTCAACGGCAAGGCGGCAGAGCTCATCAACCGTGTGGGCGCGGAAAAGATGGCCCCGTACTTCCTGGAGCAGGCGTAAGCGTGTTGATAATATAGGATAGGAGGCTGTCATCCCAGTCCCAGTCCTATACTGCTTGTGCAAACTCATGCGACCAGCAATCCTGATTATACCAGGCGACTCCTGTGGCGCCCGGTTGGGCTTTCAGCTATCAGCTATCAGCTTTCAGCTTACAGGTGTGCTTTTTGTTTTCATAAGCTGATAGCTGATAGCTGATAGCCGACTGAAGTGCCCCTGCAAGCGCTTTGAACATTCAGGGAAGCTGGATGCAGCAGATGACACAATTCGTATAGAAATATTTACAGGGCATTTTTCTTAATAATTATTATATGCCAAATTACGTTAAATGCAAGTGGTCGATTTGTTGAGCGAGAAAACGGATCGCGGGGGTCCATCCGGTAGCAGAAGAAGGCGAAAAGGGGGTCCCTGTGCCGTGGACCATGGTGATGCAACACGGTTTGTCCGGGATGCGGACATGAGGCAGTTGAGTTCCGACAGATAATAGGGTGGCCAACGAGTGGCGGCACCCAACAACAAGGAGGTTGAACAGATGATGAGAGTGAAAGCCCCCGGCACCGTGTGCTGGTGGGCGCTTTTTGCGATGGTCTGCCTGTCATTGCCGGGATGCAACGACAATGACAACACCATCTCCGGAGAAAGCCAGGGCACCGTGTATGCCATGACGAACGCGGCGAACGGCAATGCCGTCGTTGCCTATCGGCGGAAGAACGACGGCACCCTGGCCTTTCTCAATTCCTTCCGGACCGGCGGCAATGGGACGGGGACAGGGGAAGTGTCCACGGCGACGCCACAAGACGGCATTGACCCACTGGCCTCGCAAGGGTCCCTGCGACTCTCCCGTGATAAGCGCTTCCTCTTTGCCGTGAATGCCGGCAGCAACAGCGTCACCAGTTTCCGCGTCTCCAACAACGGTGGGCTGGACCGAGTGAGTGTGCGGCCTTCGGGCGGCGCGCAACCGAACAGCCTGGCCAGTGCCGGCAACCTGCTGTATGTTTCGAATGTCGGCAATGCCGGCAACGCGTTCGCCTCCAATGTGACCGGCTTTCGCGTGGGGAACAATGGGTCGCTGACGCAGATCGCCGGCTCCACCCATGCGTTGAGCACCGCCAACGCGCAGCCCTCCGCCATGGCGTTCAGTCCCGACGGCACGCTGCTCGCAGTGTCGGAGATCACCACCAATACCATCAGCGTGTTCACCGTGAATGCCGACGGCACCTTGACCGGGCCGGTCGCCAATCCCGCCAGCGGCCCTGCCCCGTTCGGCTCCGTCTTCCTGACCACCGGGCCCTTGCTGGTCGCGGAAGCCTCCGGCGCGTTGTCCTCCTATAATGTCGCCGCGAATGGAACGTTGTCCGTCATCAGCGGCTCGGTTGCGACCGGACAAACGGCGACCTGCTGGGTCTCCGTCACCCCGGATCAGCAGTTTGCCTATACCTCCAACACCGGCAGCAACGACATCACCTCCTTCACGATCGGCGCCGGCGGTACCTTGACGGTGCTGGAAGCCGTGGCCAGCACGGTGGAAGGCGCGGGGTCGTCCCCCACCGACAACGGAATCAGTGCGGATGGAGGAAACCTCTACGTGCTCGATGA
>DASXVL010000638.1:0-10792 GCA_036504255.1 Armatimonadota bacterium
GAATGTCACCGCGATGTCGATCACACTGTTGGCCGCTGCGGTCAAAACGGCCCTGGCGCATATGCTGGCACAAGCGGATCTCGTCTTATCATTCTTCCGGCATGCGGGACTAGCTTGAAATAGTTCCGTCGGACTCAATAGATAAAACGGGATCTTGGGCAAAAGAAGATGGAAGAAACGCAAAAGGATTAATGGCTCAATCGTCAAGGGGAATGGCCTTCCTCTTCGGGATTCATTCCCTTCTCTGTGGTAGTTATGATGATGGATTAGATAAATTATTTAATTCAAAGTCCATATTTGAGCCTCGTGATGCAGATACCGTTGCTGTATTGCTTAAAGATAATGGCTACAACGAGGCATCGATCATTTTTTCTGCATCGTATCAATTAGCGATGACAATATCAAATCCAAGTAAAAACGATGAGAACGCGTTCATGTCGTTTTGTTCTCTTCCCGAAAAATTTCAAGAGCCCGTAACGAAGCTATTAATTGACCAGTGTAAAACTCGACCATCTGCCGCTAAGCGCATGATGATGGCGCTGATAATGCTATACGTCAAAGAACCGCTATCAGAAGACGACAGATTAAAAGCGCTGTATCAATTGACGCTACGGATTGGCGACGCGACCGGTCTTCTCTCTATGGATATTGCGAGGCAACTCGCATGGGGGAAGAAATCTTCCGAAGCAAAAGAAGTCACAACCCTTATTCTTAAAGCACATCCGACCGATGTAAATGTGCATATCGATGGATGGCGGCTCTACTATTTAATAATTCAAGACAAGAATGCTGCAGCCGAACTGTTGCATTCATCAATGGGAGCAGTCCATGAGCCTGGTGCTCGACTATTGCGCATGGTCGCTCTTACCAGTATGACAGCGGATGAAGTCAAGATGTTTGTACTTGATCCCTACCCATTACTATCAGCAGATGCTCTGCTTGTACTTGGAAATTCCGATGAAGCCACTACAAAATACCAAGTGGTACTTGATGATAACAAGGATAATATGCCCGAACGCTTTGGGGCATGGTGTGGTTTATTAGAGAGTGCTCCGGAAATCGGTATCAAACGTGGAAATTCTTTACTGAACGAGGCATCTGCCCAACTACCCGTATCAATCAAAGCAGAAATCGCCCCTTGGTGCGCATGGCAATTATGGATGCTTGTCGGGCGTGAGGTCAAGTTGTCGAAATTATGTGATTATCCTATATCATTACAATGGAAAAAGTATAGATCAGTACGCAATGTAGACGGGTGGGAGTCATCTGTTGCAAATTTGCTTTCTCAAACTCTAGCTCTTGATCCTGCGCAATGCATGAAAACAGTTAGCTTCCATACCCCTCTCACTGAACATGATGCATCATTACGCTTATCTTCTTCCATTATTTTCGCACTAGCAAATCAGTCTGAACGTGCTACGAATATACTATTTCAAACGACTTCTGATTTGTCACCTAACACGACAGGTACGGAATTTTCCCAGAACAATAGCACTCCTCAATTTGATAAAACGGCACGTTTGTGTTTGACGGTATTCGATGCAATCGCATCGAATACGCATGCGGATGAGACCGTTCCTCAGTTGGCTTCAAGCGTAATGGATCAATTACTGAAACGACTGAAGACTGTTGAGCAGGAGAAAGACGCAAAGGCAACCCTTCAGCTTTTTGCCGCTTGCATCCGATTATCAGTGAGTGCTATTGAGCACCAGAATGATGCTATCAAGGGAAATTCAGTTACCGATGTAACACGCTTCAAGCCTGTGGAAAGCTGCATTCAGCAAGCTTTCGCTCTCAATGTTGTTGCAAGGGACCCGCAACCACTCTTTATTCCTGATGGACTCTGTGTAATAGAGAAAACGAATAACGCAGACCTTGTTAAATCATTATCAGCCCTGACTCTTCAAGGATTAAGACGTTGTCTTGAGGTGTCAGGAGATACTGCTCGCGCGGCATCAATTACTGAGATGTTCTGTGGGCGATACCTCGATTCACGAGATGACTTAAAGCCTCTCGCCAATCAGCTTCGAAACAGTTTCCCGAGAAAATATTAGTCTGGTACTGGTGATGTGTTTATGGGTAATACGTGGACAGACTACTTATCTCCTTAACTACACTGTCGGTTGTTGGCATACTGATGGTATGGCACGTCTTGCACGAATCATTGCGCCTGGCGTGGCGCACCATATTACCCAGCGGGGGAATCGGCGGGCACAGCTGTTCTTTACCGACGAGGATTACCAGATCTACTTGCGCCGGCTGCACGCCGATGCCGCGCGCCGGGGATTGGCCGTGCTGGCGTACTGCCTCATGCCCAATCATATCCACCTGGTCGGCGGCGGCGTCGCTGGGTGAGACGTTACGCGATGCGCATACCGCGTATGCCGTGTATCGCAACCGCTGTGAGCAGTGTACCGGGCACGTCTGGCAAGGCCGCTTTTTCTCCTGTGTGTTGGATGAGGCCCATCTCTGGGCCGCCATGCGTTATGTGGAGCGGAACCCGGTGCGCGCCGGCCTGGTCGAGACGGCCAGCGACTATCGCTGGAGCAGTGCCGCCACGCACTGCGGTCTCCGTGATGATCCGTTGGTGACACGACTGCCGGCCGCTACCGCTGCGGCGCCGGATTGGGCCGCGTGGCTGGCTGTGGACGATCTCGCCACCCTGGACGCCCTGCGTCGCAGCACCCACACCGGCCGTCCGGTGGGGTCGCCGGAGTTTCTCACCCACCTGGAGGCCCGTCTCGGGCGTCCAGTGCTCCCTGGGAAACGGGGACCGAAACCGAAACGCAAAGAGAACGAGCAAGAACGCAAGGGGTAATTAAGTAGTCTGTCCCCGAAATACCCGCTATACCCCACCGTTTCCGCAATTGTCTTGCCGATCGCGCAGGAATCGCGCTCGCGCCACGTAATAGTGCTAGTATGCATATTCTCATTGATACCGACCCGGGGATTGACGACGCCATCGCGGTGGCGTTGGCTGTCGCTTCGCCGGAGTTTCAGATCGCCGCGATCACGACCACCTATGGTAATACGACCGTCACCCGCGCGACGCGTAACGCGCGCGAGTTGCTGGCGCGCTTGGGGGTGCGTGAGAAGATTCCGGTGTATGCCGGGGCGGATCGCCCGCTGGTGCGCCCGGCGGAAGTCGCGCCCGACATCCATGGGGAGCATGGGCTGGGCTATGCCGCCTATGCCTTCGAGGAGGAAGCGAGCGCGCACGTCGTCGAAGCGCCGGGGGTGATTTTGCGCACGGCGGCAGAGGCGAGCGAGCCGATCACGCTGATCTGCTTGGGCCCGCTGACCAACGTCGCCTTGGCGCTGGCGCTGGACCGTCCGTTGCTGCAGGCGCAGGTGGCGGAAATTGTGCTGATGGGCGGCGCGCCGAACGGCAACGGCAACATTACCCCGGTGTCGGAGTTCAACTTTTGGTGTGACCCGGAAGCGGCGCAGATTGTGTTGCAAAGCGGCATTCCCATCCGCATGGTCGGCCTCAACGTGACCCGTCATATGGTGCTGACGCGGCAGGCGGTCGATCACCTCGCGCAGAGCACCGACCCTGCGCTGCAGTGGTGGGGCGAAATGCTGCGCTTTAACGCAGAGTTCCACCACTCGCATGAGGGGCTGGAAGGCTGCATCATTCACGACCCGCTGGCGATGGCGTTGGCGCTCGCGCCGGAGTTCGGCACGACGCAACCGATGTACCTTGAAGTGGCGCGTCACGACGATTTGACGCGCGGGCAAACCGTGTGCGACCGCTACGGTTTGCTGGGTGAAGCGCCGAATGCCGATGTCTACGTGGAGGCGGCATGGCGCGATGTCCTCCAACTGGTGAATGGACGAGTCTTTGGTGGGGCGATTCCTCCGCAGGAGATCGCACGAGGAGCAGCACTGGGCCTGATGTGACATGGTCAAAAAAATAGCCCTGTTCGATAGTGAGGCCAGTCTGGGCGAACCGCAGCGTTTCTTACTCGATCTCTGCGGCGGTTTGCTCGTGCGTCGCTGGGAGGTGACGGTCATCCTGGGGCAGGACGGCCCGTTGCACGACGCCTGCCTGCGCCGTGGGGCGGCAGTGCACGTGATGCCCTGTGATGTGACCAGTCGCGGCTGGCGTGACAGCGGTCGTCTCACACGCTACTGCCTGCGCCAACGTCTCCGCTGTCTCTATGCGCAGACCCCGTACGGCGCGCTGCTGGGCGGGACGGCGATGCGCTTGACGCATGGGCAGGCGTACTGGCGCCTCTATGCCACGGAAGACCTGGCGGTGGACGCGCGGCGCGCGCGATGGGCCGGACAACTGTGTACGCAGGTGCATCCGGCCTACCCGGAGGTGACGCAGCACGCGCGCACCTGTCTGCACCGGCGCACCACGGTGATTCCGATGCCACCGGCGATTGATCTTCAAGCCTTTCATGCGTCCGACCCGCCTGTGCGGCAGCGCAATGCGCGCCCGGTCGTCGGGCTGTTGGGTGATTGGCATGCGCAGCACGGTCAGGAAGTGCTGGTGAAGGCGTTCCGCCTGCTGCACGAGGGAGCACACGGGGCGCGCCTACGCCTGGCGAGCGTGCGGTTCGCTTCCGTGGATGAGCGGTATCGGTCGGTGGTGGTGGGGGCGATCAAGGCGGCAGGGCTGGCCGACCGGATCATCATCGAGGGCGAAGTCAACGATCTCCCCGCATTTTTCGCGCAGTGTGACATCCTGGCCGCGCCGGTCCTTGGCGCCACGACCGGGCGCTTGGCGTTGGAGGCGGCGGCGGCAGGACGACCGCTGGTGACGTCAGGCGTGCCGGGGATGCGTGACATTGTCGAAGACGGGCATACCGGTCTGCTGGCGCCCGCAAACCAACCACGCGACCTGGCGGATGCGTTGGCGCTCCTCATTGCCAGTCCGGCGTTGCGCAGCGAAATGGGCAAACAGGCGCGCATGCGCGCCGAGTCCTGCTATTCGCTCGAAACATTGCTCGATACCCTGGAAGAGCGCTTTCTTACGGCGACTTATAAGTAACCTCAATCCCCTCGCCGATGGGCACCAGTACGCTCTCCAGTCCGGGACGCTCATGCACGAAGGTCAGGTAATCGACCAGCGCCGGGGCATGACTCATCGCCTTATCACAACAGATGAGGCCTCCGCTGCTGATTTGCTCGATGAGAATATGCAAGTAATGCAGCATCTCCCCCTTATTGGCATCCAGCAGCACAAAGTCGAATGGGCCTTCAAGTACCGGCAGCAACTCCATGATCTCGCCTTGCAACAAGCGAATGCGGCTCGCATGCGGCGAGCGGTCGAGCAGATCCTTGGCGCTATCGTATTGCCAGACATCGTCCTCTATTCCGGTGATGCAGCCGCCCGTAACCGATGCCGCCTCCGCTAACCAGAGGGTGGCATAGCCATCGACCACGCCGACTTCCAACAGGTTTTTCACATTGGAGGCCTTGACTAATATATTCAAGAATTGCCCTGCCTCCCGCGCAATGCGCGGCGTGCCGCCATGCATGCGGGATTGCAGTTCCACAGCTCTTAGTAAATCCGCCAGTTCTGGTTCCATGGTCACAATCTTTCCTTGGAAGAATGTATGCAACGAGCACTTCGGGCCACTCGTCAGCAGCACTGTAAGCATACACAGATCTACCTGTGTACAGGGTATGCGGAAGAACTCAGCAGGGGGATTTGCCTGATAAAGCGAACCTTTTCTTTAAGAAACAGTTTTCTGAAACAGTTTGTACGCAAGGAGCTCCCTATGTCGACACACCCACGCATTGTGCGCGCTGACGAGATCAGCGCGGTGGTGGCCACGCTGTGTGTGGCGGCCAATCGTGTCGTGCCGCCGGAAATGCGTGTCGCCGTCGAAGCTGCGCTGGCGCGCGAAGAATCGGCGGGGGGACGTGATGTCTTACAACTGCTCTTGAAAAACTATGAGACCGCCGAGTGCGCCGAACTGCCGGTGTGCCAGGATACCGGGCTGGCGGTGTTTATGGTGGAGTTGGGCGAAGACGTCCACATTGATGGCGACCTGACCGCGGCCATCAATGCCGGGGTGCGGCAGGGATATAGCGAAGGGAACCTGCGCAAATCCGTGGTGGCGCACCCGTTGCGCCGCACCAATACCGGCGATAACACCCCGGCCATCATCCACCTCTCGCTGGTACCGGGCGATCGGGTACGTCTCATTCTCTTGCCGAAAGGCGGTGGCAGCGAAAATGCCAGCGCCCTACAGATGCTGAAACCCGCTGACGGCGAGGATGGTGTGCTCAATTTCGTGGTCGAGCGCGTGTCCACGCAGGGGGTTAATGCCTGCCCGCCCCTCATTATCGGCGTCGGCATTGGCAGTAATTTCGAGGGGTGTGCCTTGCTTGCCAAGCATGCGCTGCTGCGTCCCATTGGGCAGCCGAGCGCAGACCCGGAGACCGCCCGCCTGGAAGCCGAACTGCTGCGGCGCATCAATGCGTTGGGTATCGGGCCCGCCGGGTACGGTGGCACGGTGACCGCGCTGGCGGTGCACGTGGAAACCGCCCCCTGCCATATCGCCAGCCTGCCCTGCGCGGTGAATATCCAGTGTAACGCCCATCGGCGCGCCGAGGTCGTCTTATAGTCGGCGATAACTGGCGCGCGCTACCAGGTCGGGCCGACGCTGCGCCGCCAGGGGATAATGCGGAAGCAGGGTGTTATCGTATAGTTGCTTGCCGCACTGCAGACATCATAGGGCTTGGCGCTGCCGTGTTCGCGGGCGTAGACTTTGAGTTGATAGCTACCGGGGCCGGGACTCCAGTCGGCGTAGCCGGCGTTCGTGCTCCAGTCGCGCAGCACGACCCATGTCGTGCTATTTACCAGCCGGCTGAGGAATTGGTATTCGACATTGCATCCACCGGTCGCCTGGGCCGTTAGCAGAATGGGTTTGCCGACGCTGATGGTTGTGGCCGGATTGCTGCGTACGGTGACGGCACTCAAGCGCGGCACGACCAAATATCCCTCTTGCTGCGCGGTGAAGATGAATGCGTTCGTCTGCCCGCTTTCACGCGCATCCACTGCCAGCGTATAGCTTCCACTCGCCTTGGGCGTCCACAGGTAGTTCTGGTCACGCGTCCAACCGCGCACGGTAGTCCAGCGTAGGCCAGCTCCGATGCCGGTGCCCACGCGGATACGGTATTCCGGCAATACCCCGCCGTGTGGCGTGGCCGTGAGCTGCACGTGCTGGCCAACGAGGACCGGGGCCTCGGGTGACAGGCGACATTCCACGCCGGAGAGGGCGGGTGCGCTGCCCGGTAATGTCCAGTCGCGCGTGAAATAGCCCGCATCGACAAAGGTGTCCGGCAGGTAGGCTAACGAGCTTTGGATACAGGCTCCGGCGGGCTTCGTGGTGTCGAAGATCACGTAATCCGGCCAATACCAGGGGAGCGCCTCCAGGTCTTTTTCCCGCGAGCCGGGAATGATTTTGTGGCTGATCACCACGTATTTGGCGTGGTTGAGCGGGTTGGGGGCGATGAAGTAGGCGCCGTAGTTGTTGCCGACGTATTGCCGTGTACCGACGAGGATCTTGCCGGTCATTACGTGGATCGGCAAGCCGGCGCGCATCACGCGCATGATGCTATTGGTCTCCTCAGTGCCAAAGAGTATCAGGTTGCTGACCGCCATCTCGTTCGTGGTGATGCTGGTGTCTTTGCGAGGCGTCATATCAGAAAGCATCCAGCTATTCCACTGTGTGCAAAACGTATTGGCCTCGGCCAGGTTTGCCGCCATCTCCGTCGCGTTGCCGGCGGTGCCGTAGACGAGCAGGAAGCGGCTCGTATAGGCGTCGCCGATGGGGCCTTCCAAACCGGCGGTTTTGTGCAGGACGCCGGGGGTGGGGTCAGTCTGAGTCCACGCGCTGATACCCCCTGCCTTATTTATCAGGGCATAGAGCGTCACCGTGGCGACTGGTCCCGTGTAGTTCGTGACGCCGTTCGTCCGAATGGTCACCAACTTGGCTGGGTCGAGCAGATTGCTATCCAGGCGCAAGGTGTACTGCGCGACGTTGTCGGTCGTGACCGACACGGTATTGTCGCCGATTTGCGCATCCAACCTGGCAGGCTGATTCATGAATTGCAGTTGGTCGATACTCGCCCAGTAGAGCCGGCCATATTTTAAACGCGTCGTGGTAATGGTCACATGATCCGGATGGGGGCGTCGCGTGTTCATGAGGAAGAATTGGAAGAGCTGTTCCTGTGTTTCCTCGGTATCATACCCCTGAGTATGGCCCCCGGGCGCGGTTTCCAGCGAATACCGATAGCTGCCGTCAGTATTTTGCCGTTGCAATGCATCCAAACGGTCGCGGAGATGGAAGGCGTTCTCGTGTGGAACGGTTGTGTCGCTATCATGCGCGATCATGTACAGATTGAGCCAACGCGCGTTGTCGGCGATATCCACACAGGAGGCCGCTTGCAGGTTGGGCATGCGAAACGGCGCCACGGCACCCGGATCGCGTGTTGGGCCGTACCACTGCGCGTGCCAGAGCTGATAATCCGTCCAGCCATCCGCCCCGGCCACGGCGGCGAAAACGTCGGGGTGGCGAATGCCCAGCCGATAGGCGCCGGTCGCGCCCATGGAGGCGCCTTCCAGATAGAGCCGATTTTCGTCCAGGATGAATTTAGCACGTAGTTCGCGCAAGACTTCAAAAAAGTCCGTCTCGCCGACGCCGTCGTAAAAGGTATTGCCCCGCCCATCTAACTGCACGAGCAGCAGACCGCAGGCATCGGCGCATTGTTGCTGGTAGCTGCTGAACGTATCGCTGGCGCGACCACGAAATCCATGCCCCATGAAGATAACCGGATGTGGCTCCGTGGCGATAAACGGCGTGGGGACGTAGAGACCGTAGATTTGAGTTGAGTCGTCAATGGTGGAGGTGTAGCTTTGCAGCGAACGACCCGGCATGATTGTTGCCGCGCCAACCGCCAGCATGGCCAGACAGGCCAGCAGGCTCAGCAGGGGAAAACGCCAGTCGGTCACTTGTGCACGCGGCATACGACGCCTCCAGAGTAAGTCTGCGCAGCGGAATCGCCGTCCGCCACGCGCACCTTATTATACCGTGTTTCCACGCAGCAGACGAAGTGAACGCGTGAAGAGGCGACACGACTCGATGGTGCAGCGGGCTACGTACTTACCGGGGGACTTTCACAGACACGGCATTAGCGCCCTGCGGGGAGAGAGAGCGTGTTCGCTGCCTCGACGGAGATGGCGGGAGACGGCGTGACGGAAATCTCCACCCGGCTGACACGCCGTCCATCCATGGTGAGGACGCGCAGCGAGATGCCGTCTTTGATGATCGTGTCATTGGCGGCCGGGATGCGTCCGAACGCCCAATAGGCGTAGCCGCCCACCGTATCGCACGCTTCATCGCAGGAGAGTTCGTGGGAGAGGATCTCTTCGAGATCGCTGAAAGGTAAGCGCCCGTCGATACTCCACGTGTGCTCATCGAGGCGGATGACCCAGTCTTCCTCTGCGGGCTCGAATTCGTCGGGCAGATCGCCCACTAATTCTTCCAGCAGGTCGGCAATGGTGACCAATCCGGCCGTGCCGCCGTATTCATCAACCAATACAGCCATATGTTGGCGGTTTTTTTGCAATTGCCGTAGCAGCAGGTCGACACGGATGGTCTCCGGCACGAGCAGCATCTCACGCAGAATGGTGCGCAGGTTCGCCTGCGGGTCGCGCTGGTAGAGCGGGAAGAGATCTTTGGTGTGCACAAAGCCGATGATGGTATCGATGTCGCCCTGGATGACGGGGAAGCGCGAATGGCCCACTTCCTGGGCGATATGCACATTCGTTGCCAGTGAGTCCTCGATATCGAGTAACGCGATCTCCGTCCGGTGGATCATGATCTGCCGTGCCAAGCGGTGACCGAAGTCGAAGACGTTATCGAGCAATTCGGCTTGCGTATCGCGCAGCGTCCCCCCCTGATCGGTCGCACTGGCGGAAATGATCATGCGCAATTCTTCTTCGGAGTGCGATTGATCGTGCCCACTCGGCGGCTGAATACCCACAACCCGCAGCAGCAAGCGCGCCGAGCCTCCGAGGATACCAACGAAGGGGACGAAGAGCAAGTAGATGACGCGCATGGGGGGAGCCACCCAGAGCGCCACGCGTTCCGCGCGCTGAATGACCAACCATTTCGGCGCGAGTTCACCGAGCACAATATGACCATAGGTGATTAACACGAAAGCAATGACGAGGGATACGGTGGTGACCATGACCGGAGCGCTAATGCCCAGGAGGTTGAACAGGGGCTGCACAATGCCGTGCGCGACGGCAGGCTCACCGATCCACCCTAAGCCAAGGCTCGCGAGCGTGATGCCGAGTTGCGTCACCGAGAGGTACGCATCTAGATGCTCAAGAGCGAACGAGATCGATTTCGCGGCAATGTTCCCGTGCTCTTCTAATTCTTTAATACGCGTGCTGCGCACCCGGATGAGGGCGAATTCTGTAGCCACGAAGAACCCGTTGAGCGCGATAAGCGCGAGTGTAGCAGCTAGGAGCAGCACGGTATGTAGTATGTGGTCGTCAGACATATGATGTTTTCCCACCGGCTATCCCGATGGATGAAATCATCTCCTCTGCCCATAAGTATACCACATTTTTTGAGTATTTCACTCGGGACGTTGTAGGGAAATTCGGCGGTAAGGTCGCTAGCCCGGATTATGCATGAGTCGAGGAAAAGGAGCACACTCTGTCGAATTAGTTAGTTACCACACAGACTAATCCCGAGGTGCTCCCTATGCAGAATTCGCCGTTGTCGTTGTCGTTTCCTGCGCTAAAATCGCGCGA
>DASXVL010000639.1:0-8992 GCA_036504255.1 Armatimonadota bacterium
CACCGTATCCGTGTGGCGTCAGGGAGCCGGGCGCCAATTTGGGAACGCTCTGTCGCGCTCGCAGGCACGAGTCAGAAGGCAAGACAGGCGCGCCACAGCGGGCGCGCGCTACGGGCACCAAGCGAAGGGACGACGTGACAACCGCTACGGCTAGACGCCATACGCTAAACGCTAAACGCTTGCTCACGCCACGAGACAGGCTGCATGACATGACACAATGCGTAGAGCAGGTGCTCGACACCGTGTTTAATAGCGCGGAGTGGACTTTCCGGCTATCGGGCCTATTGACGAGACGCTGGTGGCCGATTTCTCGCAGGAAATATACACTTGTACGCTGAAAGACCCAGAGTACCATCCCGCTGGATCAGCCAGCGGTCGAAAGGAACATGTATATGCATTATCGATCTTTCCTACCGCGCGTGACGGTGATGAAATTCTGGCGCATGGTGATGTGCCTGGCGCTGGGCGTGGGCGCGTGTTTGGGTCCGGCGTTGGCGCAGGCTGCCGCGGACACCGGGATTTCCGTCCAGCCGTACCTGCAGAATCCGGCGGCCGATGCCGTCACGATCCTCTGGCAGACCACTCAGCCCGCGTACGGGTGGGTGGAATACGGCCTGACCGAGCAACTGGGGCTCATGCAGGATTGGGTGATCGACGGATTGCGCAACGCCAACACCACCGCGCATCGCGTGCGACTGAGCGGGCTGGAGGCCGGAAAGACCTATTATTATCGCATCGGTTATAAGCCGATCGAGTCGTTCGGGCCCTACAAGGTCGTCTTCGGTGAGCAGCGCTACACGCCAATCCAGCAGTTTACGCTGCCGGCTGCCAACAAGGCGCAGGTGACGTGCTGCTTCCTCAACGACCTGCACAACAATTATCCGCTCTATGAGCGCTTGAGCGTGCAAGTGCGCGCCCTCGCTCCCGACGCGGTCTTCTTCAATGGCGATTGCTTCGCCGACACGCCGAGCCAGGACGTCGCGCTCCGGGCACTGCGCACGTACACTGCCGGGTGCGACGCGGCCAGCCGACCAACCTTTTTTATCCGCGGCAACCATGAAATCCGCGGCGCATACGCGCGCCAGCTCGGCCAGCTGTTTGAATATCCGGAGGGGAAATCGTATTTTGCCTGGTCCTTCGGTCCGGTCCGCTTCATCGTGCTGGACTGCGGGGAGGACAAAGAGGATGCGCACGTGGAATACTCGGGGCTGAACGATTTTCGCAAATTCCGCGAGGAGCAGGCTCAGTGGCTGCGGCAGGAGATCAATTCCGCGTCGTTCAAACAGGCAACCTACCGCATCCTGGTTCATCACATGCCGCTCTACCTCCCCGATCCTACCCGCCCGAATCTCGCCCGCGCGCTGTGGGAGCCGGTGCTGGCGACGGCCCCGATCGATCTGGCGATTTCGGCCCATACGCACCGAAACAATATCGTGGCAACGCACGCCATGGGCAACCCGTATCCGTTGGTGATCGGCGGCGGTTCGGATGAGACCTACGCCACGCTCATCGTGCTCCAGGCCGATGCCCAGTCCTGCCGTATCAGCATACGCGATGTGAACGGGAAAGAACTGAAGGCCATCACCATCCCAAAACGATAAGCCCGGCATGCATTCCCAAGATGGGGCTGCCCACAATGCCGTCCAAAATAGTTATTTGTGTTGAAGAGCACGGAGTGGACCTTCACCGCCATTGGGCCTATCGACGAGAAGCTGGTCGCCGAGGTGTTGGGATCGTAATGATGCAGACTGTAGCTGATTTGTTAACGCGCGTGATTCCGCAGTTAGTCGAGGCGGGGGTGGACAGCCCCCGCCTCGACGCCGAATTGCTGCTCGCGCATGTGCTCGGCGTCACGCGCACGCGGCTCTGGAGCTATCCGGAAACCCCGGTCAGCGAGGAGCAAGCGGCCGCGATGCAACGGCTATTGGAGCGGCGCGTGCGCCGTGAACCGCTGGCCTACCTGCTTGGCGAGTGGGAGTTTTACGGCCGCACCTTCCACGTCTCCGCCGCCGTGCTCATCCCGCGTCCGGAAACAGAACTGCTCGTCGAGGCGGTGGTGCAGTGGGCACAGGCGCACGCGGCGCGGGAGCTGATCGACGTCGGCACCGGCAGCGGCGCGATCGCCGTGACGCTGGCGGCGGAACTGCCGGCTGCGCAGGTGACGGCGCTCGACCTTTCGCCAACAGCCCTGGAAGTGGCGCAACGCAATGCGCAACGGCACGGCGTGTCGGAGCGTATGCGCTGGTACACCGGCGATCTGCTGCATCCGCTGCTCGGCATGGCCGCGACGTGCGATGCGGTGGTGGCGAACTTACCCTATATCGCCCAGGCGGAGATCGACCGGCTGATGCCGGAAGTGCGCGATTATGAACCGCGGCTGGCGTTGCAGGCCGAAGACGAAGGCCTGGCGCTCATTCGCCGCCTGATCGTCGAGAGCCCGACCGTACTCCGCCCCGGCGGCCTCATCGCGCTGGAAGTAGGGCAGGGGCAAGCCGACACCGTCGCCGCGTTCCTCGCCGCTCAGGGATGGCAAGCACCGTGGATTATTACCGATTACGCGGGCATCCCGCGCCATGTGCTGGCGACCGCGCCGTAAGCAGGCATAAGGAAGTGGGGCTCTCTGCGAAAAAAGCGCACCCTGTTGTGTCCAGCCCTAGCCCGGCTACGCCCTATAATCAACAGCCCTGGAAAGCGTTTGGGACTGTCCTCGCCCTTGGCGCCTGTCAGGCTAGAACACGTCCGGTACGGTGTGCTGTCTCCGCGCTATCTATAGCGCCCGGTGCTGGACTGTCCCCTCTGGAGCGCCCTACCATAGGGACAGTCCAGCATCGGGCGCGCATGCCCCCAGGGCGACTGACCCTGGGCACGGCGATGCTACCGCCAGCGGGGCGTGATACGAGAGGACAGTCCCAAACGCTTGGAACAAGGGTCCAAGCCCGCCGTCCCTTGTTGATTCCAGCCCTGGGATAGCCGGGCTATGGCCCTGTTCCAGACAGTGCTATTGACACCAGCCCAGCCTATAGTCCGAGCACGGTTTATGTCAGAGCAGCCGCCCGTTATCCGCGCGCACATCCCAGGCTTTGCCGACGGGGGTGAGCTGCACGCGACCGCCGGCTTCGCGGATGAGCAGGGTGCCGGCGGCGATGTCCCAGCTTTGTAGGCCGTATTCGATGAAGCCGTCCAGGCGTCCGGCGGCGACGTAGGAGAGGTCGAGGGCGGCCGCGCCGAAGATGCGAACTTTTCGCACGGCGTGTACCATATCGTGCATTTCGTGCAGCATAGCGCGCAGTGTGTCCACGGATTTCGCGAACCCCATCGCCAACACGGCCTCATCAAGTTGCGCCACCGGGCTGACGGTGAGGCGCTCGCCATTCAGAAACGCCCCGTGCCCGGCCTCGGCGGTGAAGAGTTCTTCTTTGATGGGGTCATAGACGACGCCGACGAGGGGCTCACCGTCCTGATAGAGCGCGATGCTGGTGCAGAAATGCGGCAGGCGGCGCGCGTAGTTGACGGTGCCGTCCAGCGGATCGACGATCCACGTGAGCACTGCCGGATCGACCGTGCCGCCGCCCTCCTCGCCGAGGATGGCATGGTCGGGGAAGGCGTTGAGCAAGATTTCGCGGATGCGGTTCTCGCAATCGACGTCAGTCTGCAGCTTGATATCGTGTTGGGTTTCCTCACGGATGGCGATGGGTTGGTGCAGACCCTCGCGCTGAATTTGTCCGGATTGGCGGGCGGCGTCGATGGCCACGGCAAGATAGTCTGACATGGGATGTCCTTTCGCAGGGCGGTCGTCGGGCGGAACGACCGGTCAATATCGCGGCCAGTATACGGCAAAACACCGGGAAAGACCAGTAGCTTTTCTCCCCACCACGCGCCGTCGATGGCGCATCCTGCGGCAGGTGACGCGGGCCATGCGGCGGTATACTGGTACCGTATGCCGCATTGGTTCGCGCAGTTGACGAATACGCTGCTCTTTGACACGGCCGTCACGTTCGTGGCCGGTTTGCTCTTCGCCTTGCTCGTGCGTCGTTTTCACCAGAGCGCGTTGATCGGCTATGTGATCGCCGGGTTGGTCATCGGCCCCTACGGGTTGCGGCTGGTGCCGGATGAGACGCATATCCGTTTTCTTGCCGAAGTGGGCGTGGTCTTTCTCATGTTCGCGCTGGGCGTGCAACTGTCATTCCACCAACTCCTCCAGGTGCGCACGACCGCCATCTTTGGTGGGCTGGCGCAGATTATCATAATGATCGTGCTCGGCGTGCTGCTCGGGCGCTGGTTTGGGTTCTCACCGGCAACGTCATTGGTGCTGGGCTATGCGTTGGCGTTGAGCAGTTCCGTGGTGCTGGTGCGACTGCTCGGGGAAGCCGACGAGTTTCATACGGCGTTCGGGCGCATCGCCCTGGGCATCTCCGTCATGCAGGACCTGATGGCGGTGGTGCTCATCAGCACCTTGCCATTTCTGACGCAATCCTCATCCGGGGAGTTCCGCGTGCTGGCGTTCAATCTCGGCAAGGCGGTGCTCTTCGTCGTCTGGGCCATCGTGCTCGCGCGCTGGGTGGCCCCGATCATTTTGCGTTGGGCCTCCGCCACCGGTTCGCGCGAGATCTTTTTGCCCACCGTCGCCGTGCTCTCGCTCGGCGGCGCCATGGTGAGCGGGGTCTTCGGCTTTTCCTATGCGCTCGGGGCCTTTCTCGCCGGACTGGTGATTAGCGAATCGTTGTTCAGTCAGGCGGTGCTGGCCGAGGTGATCCCGCTGCGCGATATCTTCGGCATGCTCTTTTTTGTCTCGCTGGGGATGTTGGTGAATCCATTCGCCGTGTTCCAGGCAGGGGTCGCGGTCGGCATCTTGCTCTTCGCGGCGGTCGTCATCAAAGGGCTGCTGATCTTTGCGCTGCTGCTTTGCTTCCGTCATCATCCCTACACCGCGCTCATCGCGGGGGTGAGTTTGGCACAAGTGGGGGAATTCTCCTTTATCATTGCCCGCGAAGCGCAGGGGGCCGGCGTCATCAGCGCGGGGGTCTACGGGATCATTCTCGCCGTGGCGATCATCTCCATTGCGCTGACCCCGGTGCTCTTGCCGCTGGTGCGCTGGCTCTATCAGTTTTTCCGTAAGGCCCGGCAGGGGCAACCAGGGACGCCGGAAGCGTTTGCCGAAATCGCCGGGCGCTATGATGAAGGTGTGAATGCCGTGCTGCTCTGTGGCTATGGGCGGGTAGGGCGGACCATCGCCCAGGCATTGGATGCCTTCCGCATTCCATTCCTGGTCGTCGATATCGACCGCCATGCGGTGGAAACTCTGCAGCGGCGCGGCATTCGCGCGGTCTATGGCGATGCGGCGAATATCCGCTTGCTGGAGCGCATTGGGGCGCAACACTTTCAGTTGGCGGTCATCGCGGTCGGCGAGTACCATGCCGCCCGCACCATTTTACAGCATCTGCACCGGGTGAGCCCGGCGATGCAACTGTTATTGCGCAGCCATACCGACCGGGAAACGGCGGAATATCTGGCGATGGGGGCGGATGGGGTGGTGCACGTGGAAGTGGAGGCCAGTCTCGCCTTCGTGGCGGAGGTGTTGGTGACCGCCGACGTCGATAGCGAGATTGTCACCGCGTACCTGGATGATATCCGCCTCGGCTACTACGAAGGCTTGCGCCCACCGCCGCGGGAGGAATGATGTGGTCAGGAGGGGAAATAATGGGAATAATGAAAATTGCGTTTAGCGTCTAGCGTTTAGCGTATGGCGATGTGGAACCGGGTTGGCGTGTTGGGTTATTCGTCGTAGCGCGCGCCCGCTGTGGCGCGCTTGTCACGCGTTCCGCGCCGTGTGGCGAAAGTTAAAAGCGAATTGATGCGTCATAGGGTCCCGTCCCATCTCGCCGCACGGATACGGATGCACCACAGGCGCGCCACAGCGGGCGCGCGCTACAAACGGCGAAGCGGACGGTCAAGGAACAATGTGGCAATCCCACAGCTAAACGCTAAACGCTCACAATCATCCTCGTAATGGAGTCAGTATGTCAACGCAACCTTGTAAGCAACTTGAGACCTTTGAAAACGCGAACCCCGGTCGGGACTATACCATCGAGATTAGTTGTCCGGAATTCACCTGTGTCTGCCCCAAGACCGGGCAGCCCGACTTTGCCACCATCCGTATCAGCTACGTGCCGGAAGCGCTGTGCCTGGAATTGAAAGCGCTGAAGCTCTACTTCTGGTCGTTTCGTGACGAAGGCACCTTCCATGAGGCGGTGACCAATCGTATTCTGGATGACCTGGTGGCCGCCTGTCGCCCGCGCCGCATGACGGTGACCGGCGACTTCAACGTGCGCGGGGGCCTGCATACCGTGGTGACCGTGCAATATGCCGCGGAATAAGCGTAGCGCGCGTGGAGGTTATGGTGGCTGATAACGATCCGATTTTAGTCTTCTCGTCGGAGGATGGCATTGAGGCCATGCTCTATCGCACCATGCTGCAAGAGGCCGGACTGGACGTCGTCACCGACTTGGGGGCCACGGAACCGCCCGAACTTTTCACCATGGGTGCGCGTCCGGTGCGGCCGTGCACGCGCTTGTATGTGCGTGCGGAAGATGCGGAACGTGCCCAGGAATTGCTCGACACCTACCGCCAGGAGGTCGAGTCCGGCGCGCTGGCGCTGGATGATGAGGAGAGCATGTCAGGGACTCCTCCAGCGGCGGTCTATTCGTTCGGGGAGCGCGGGGCCTTGCAGTCGCCCGGACAGCTGGGCGTGCAGCTGCTGCGGCGGCTCTTTTATGCCCTGGCCGCCGCCGTATTGCTACTCGTCATACTCTGGCAATTCCCCGCGGTGCGCGCCTGGCTGCAACAGATGGTACGGTAGCACCTGTTGGAAGGAGGGGTAAATGGCTGATCGACTGGTGCCCATTTATGAGGCGAACTCGATGACAGAGGCCACGCTGTATCAGGCAATGCTGCGGGAGGCCGGCATGGAGTCGATGTGTCGCCCCACCGGCAACCCCGTCGTTTCCAGCATAATCTATTACCTGCCGCCGATTCCCTATCAACTGCTGGTGTTGCAACGTGATATCGCGGATGCGCACGACTTGGTCACGGCATTTGCGCAGGACGCCCAGCAGAGGACATTGCAGTTGACCGAGGCGGAACTGCAGGGAGACGTATTTTCGACCGAAGTCAGCCTTGCCGCTGCCGCGCGCTTTATGGCGGCGTGCCGACGTATCGGACATGGATGGATGGTCATCTGGCTGATCACCGCATTGCTGCAGATCGCCGCTATCATCGCAGGTGACGTGGTGCAACTGCTCGCCCGGCTGTCCCGATCATCCTAATTATTTGCGCAATGAGCAGGCGGCGAGCGTGCGCTGAAAGGAGCGGATGATGTCTGATGAGTCACTGGTGCCCATTTATGAGGCGAACTCGATGACAGAGGCCACGCTGTATCAGGCGATGCTGCGGGAAGCCGGTATTGAGTCGATGTGCCGACCTGCGGGTAATTCGGTGGTGACCTCTGCCGTATACCAGATACCGCCGCTCCAATACGCGCTGGTCGTGCTGCAACGTGATGCCGAGGAAGCGCGCCGTTTGGTGATGGAGTTCGGTTCGGAAGCCCAGTCGGGGGAATTGCAGTTACCCGCAACAGAGCCGACTCTTGCTGAATCCCCGACCGCCGCCAACGTTCCCACGGAAGTACGCTTTATGGCGAGAAGCCGACGTATCGGTCGGGTCATCTTGCTCATCTGGTTGTTGCTCTTCGTACTCTTGATCCTCTTTGCCGTCGGTCACTATGCCGCATCATTCTTCACCAATTGGTATAACCCAGCGTGGCCGTTAGGGCGTTGATAATACTATTGTGCGGTGGGAGAAAACGGGGGAATGTGCCTTTGCGGATAACCTCTAGTGCTTAGGACTATAGGTGGGGCTGGTGGCTACAGCACTGTCTGGAACAGGGCCATAGCCCGGCTATCCCAGGGCTGAAACAACAGGGCACGAAAAGCGAACCGCCCCCGTGAAGCGTACGTTCACACGTTCGGCGGATATTTCCAAATCATCTCGCGGAGTCCGTCATAGAAGTACCGGTAGTCGTCCCACGACACCTCGTTGGTTACGCCGTGATCGAGGCCGGGAAGAAAGCGGCCATGCTCCAACATGAACGGTAGTTTGGCCAATTCCGCATCGATCGCCGCGCGTCCCGCGGCCAGTGCGCGTTTATTGATGCCGCCCACCATACCGAGGGTGGGGTACTGCCGCCGCACTGCGCTGACATCGAGGCCGAACTGACTCTCCCACGGGAAGACGATATCCACGCCACCTGCCAGCCACAGTGGCACCAGCGGGCGCTCGTCGCCGTCGCTGTCGACCATAATGTGTTTGCAGCCCTTCGCGCGCAGCGACTGCGTGAAGCGCTGGTAGCGCGGCAAGAGGAATTCCGTGAAGAGCGCGGGGCTGATGAGCGGTCCCGTTTTGTCGCACATATCTTCCCAGACGAAAAAGTAGTCCAGCTTGACCGCGTCCTGCACCCGGGCATAGACGGCGATCCAGAGATCGCAGAGCGTGTCGAGCATGTCATGCACCAGGTCGGGGTCGTCATAGAACATGCAGGCTAGCGTCTCAAATCCCAGCAATTCGCGTAGCGCACCGAAAAACCCCACGGGCAGATCGCCCGTATAGACTGGTTCATCGCTGGCAATGGCCTCGCGGCACATCGCGTCCCAGGCGTGCGGGAAGCGTCCCGGCGTGCTGGGCTGCAGGCGCTCCTTCACCTCGTGCCAGCTCGCGCGGTCCTGCACCGGGCCGGATATCGTCACCGGCATGAGCTCCGACCCCGCCAGATTTACCTCGATGCCGCCCCAGGCGTTCCGCGACCGCGTGTGCCTGCCGTCGTTCTCCAGCATCACCCGCTCATATGCCGGGCAGATGAAGGCGTTGACCGGCAGATAATACCCGCGCGCACCGTCGAAGCCGATGATTTTGCGCACCGTGTCGAAGGTGGCCTCGGCGG
>DASXVL010000640.1:0-4842 GCA_036504255.1 Armatimonadota bacterium
GGGCCGTACTCCTCCAGGTAATAGCCGTCGGGATGCTGGCCGAATTTGGCGGCCGTGCCGTACGCGCCGTCAAGGAACGCGGTGAGTTGTCGTTCGAAATAGGTACGGAAGCGCGGCTCCCCGGTGGCGAGATAGGTTTCCAGGTGGCCCATCAGCACGTGCATCCACTGGTTCGATTCATAGGAGGTATAATCGCCCAGCTTGTCGCCCACCGCAAGCAATCCCTGCCGCCAAATCGGCTCCACCGTAGTCCAGGTGCTGTCGGCGGTGTGCGTTTGGTAGTACGTCTTTAACAAGAGATACGGCTTGGCGAGCTCGGCGTCGTAGACGAAAAAGACGCTGCTGAGCGGGTAGCTGTTCACGGTAAAATCGCCTTCGCGCAGCAGATCGTCTGCTTGCATCGAGACGAGATGGTACTGTGCGGAGAGCATGGCGCGCTTGCGGAGCGCGTCGTTTTGGTAACCAAAATTCCACGTGCCCGGGGTGACATAGAGCCCGAGCAATCCGCTGGCGTCGAAGAGGGAGAGCTGTGCGCCATGCAGGAAACTCTGCCAGTCGGTCGGTGTCGCCGGCACGTTAATGGCGCCGAAAAAGGGACTGGATGCGGTGAGGTTCTGCGCACCCAACGCCGATTCCAGCGACGGCAGGGCGCCGTACTTCCCGTAGGGGAGTACTTCCAGTTGCACGTTGTCTACTGCGGATTGCGATGACTGTTGCGCAAAGGAAAAGCTGAAGTTGTCATTGCGCCGCGCGTACATCCAGGCGCGCGCCCGCCGCTGCAACGGGCCGGCGACCAGCAGACCGTCGCAATTATCGATCGCACCGCCCTGTAGGGCGTTCGCCGCCGCCACGCTGGGACAGAGCAGTCCGGGCACCCCATCGAACGCCATGCCGTATCCCGCGTTATCGATCACCCCTTGCCGCAGGCGGTACACCGTGCCGGGCGTCAGGGTGGTCAACGTCAGTAGGTTGCGCCCGCTACTCGCATTGTACGTGGGCTTACCCAACGACACGTTATTTTGGTCATACAGTTCGATGTCAGGCGTCTGCCCCCCGAAGGTTTCGCAGTAAATCTTCGTCACCGTGCGCGGCAGGTAGACGTACATGTCGCTCGGCAGCGTGTCGCTGATGCCCAACGGCATCTCGCCGCGTACCCCCCAGATGTCGGTTTGCGGCAGCCGAATCTCCAGCGTGTCATTTTTGCGTCCGCCGGAGAAGGAGACGCGCCAGATGCCGGTGGTCGCAAAGGCGGGCACAGGCAGCGTGGTGGTCGTCGTCCCGGTGGGCTGGTCGGAAAAATCATAGAGCGCGACCAGGTCGCCATTCGGGTCAAACACGCGCGCCAACGCGACCGGCGGAAAGGCATCCGGCGGATTGGTGGGCACGGTGGTGGTGCGGGAGACGTAAATCTCCTTCGCGCCGGGGGCGGCGAACTGCGCCAACATGCCGAAGCCACGCACGTTCCCTCCCAGGGCGATGGTATAATTCTTCTGCTGCACCGGAAAATTCGCGATGTTCGGCGTGAATTGCTGCAAGACAAACCGGGAGGGCGACAGCGCGCTGTTGCTCACCGCCACGCCATCCAGGTAGCCATTGATGGTGCGGTTGGCATCCGTCGTACTCTTGCCCCACATGCCGAACCCCCACCGGTTAAGCGGCAGCGTGGTGACACTGCCGACGGGGCCTTCAAAGCTGCTATCGAGCGTCAGCACGCCATTCACGTACAGGCCGACCCATCCTTTGCTGGTCGAGGTCGTCTCTCCCGGTGTGGGGTCGGGAATATAGACGCAGGCCAGGTGCGTCCACGTGTTCAAGGGCAGCGCATACACGCCGAGCGTGTTCAAATTGGGGTTGGTGGCCATGCCGGGAATGCGGTAAAACGCATTCACCTGGCCGTTATAGCGGATACTGAGATCCACGGTCATTTGCCCGTTGTCACCCATCAGGTCGTTGCTCGCCAACTGCATAACGTTGTTGGGCGAAACCGGATAGGCGGTGAGCTTTACCAGCGATTCGACGGTAAAGCTGCCATTGCCGCCGATGTTGCCCGCGGGCCCATTGACATAATAGCCGGATTGCGACGCCCAGGTGGACAGGGTGGACGGCGTGAGGGCGAGCATGCCTCCCCCTTGCGGCCCGGTGCTGGTTTGCACCTGGGGAATGCCGTTGCCATCCAAGCGGGCAAGTGAGATGGGGACGGCCTCGTTAGCCGAGCTTGCGTAGTAGGCGGCAGGCCCATTCCCGGTGGGATGGTTATCGAAGGTGAGCTTCCAGACAGTGCTTGCCGGGAACTGCTGCAGCACGAATGCGGCGGGCGACAACGCGGTGTTACTCACCGCAATGCCATCCAGATAGCCATTGATGGTGCGGTTGGCATCCACCGTGCTTTTGCCCCACATGCCAAACCCCCAGCGGTTGAGCGGCAGTGTCGTGACGCCAACGGGGCCTTCAAAGCTGCTATCGAGCATTAGCACGCCGTTCACGTACAGGCCAACCCAGCCCTTGCTGGTCGAGATCGTCTCACCCGGCGTGGGATCGGGAATATAGACGCAGGCCAAGTGCGTCCACGTGTTCAAGGGCAGCGCATACACGCCGAGCGTGTTCAAATTGGGGTTGGTGGCCATGCCGGGAATGCGGTAAAACGCATTCACCTGACCGTTATAGCGGATACTGAGATCCACGGTCATTTGCACGCCGTCACCCATCAGGTCGTTGCTCGCCAACTGCATAACGTTGTTCGGCGAAACCGGATAGGCGGTGAGCTTCACCAGCGATTCGACGGTAAAGCTGCCATCGCCCCCGATGTTACCTGCGGAACCATTGGCATAATAGCCTGACTGCGACGCCCAGGTGGACAGGGTGGACGGCGTGAGGGCGAGCATACGTCCGCCCTGCGGCCCGGTGCTGGTTTGAATCTGTGGGATACCATTCCCATCCATGCGCGCGAGCGAAACCGGAACGATCTCGTTCGACGAACCGGCGTAGTAGGACGCAGGCCCATTCCCCAGGGATTGGTCATCGAAGTTCAGCTTCCAGACGGCGCTCGGCAACGCCGGAAGACAGAGGCTCGTCAAGGCAACGAGTAAAATGAGGCACCAGATACGATAAACGCAACACATCAGAATTAGCTCCTTTTCATACGCTCCCGACCCAGTAGGATCAAGAGGGGATGATCGGCATGCCGGGTAGGCGCCAAACTCCACTACGATGAATGCTGTCCGATGATATTATGCCGTAACCAGTCATGCGCAGCGACAAACAGGTGGCGGTCAGCGGTAGACGCTCCGCCGTGTTTGCTTTACTGAAGAAATGCCCTCCTTTCCGATGTACAATCTTGCCGTCGAAAAGAGTGACAGTCATGTACTAGCGGCAGAGCGAGTGCTCAAAGCGGTGTACTGTTACTTGGTTATGCGCCTTGTCAGCATACACATCCAGGCTGTTGTGCCCGGCCGGGGATAGTGTCCCCACGCACAAGGGCATCCTCAGTCCCGGAACTATCAAACGCTGGATTAATCACGCAAAGACGGTATCGTGCTTGGCGGCGGTGATCACCTGCATGACCAGGACGGCTTCCGAGAGAGTGATATCGAATGGCTTGCCATCACGGATCGCCAGATAGAGCGCGTCCCAAATGCTGTCGGTATCGCAGCCCGTCTTCGGTTGCACCGGCATGGTCGTCTCCACCCAGGAGAGCGCTTCCTGGTTGCTAAAGCCACCGGTGCCCGGCGTGCCCGGCTCCAAGGCACAGGGCTCCAGGGTGACATGCGGATCGAGATATTTCATGGTGAGCGTTTCACCGTTACAGGTGAGCGCGCCTTTCGTGCCCCAGAGGAGATATTCCGGTTCCGCAATCGCCGCGCCGCCGCTGATCTCCAGATCGACCAGGCGCCCGTTCGTGCCGGTGAGGAGAATCTTCAGATGATCTTCCGCATCCCCGGCCGCGGCAATGCATTGCAGGTCACTCCAGATACGCTTCACCGGCGCGTCGAGGAGGCATAAGGCGTGATCGATGATGTGCGGTCCCCAGTTCAGCAGTTGTCCCCCACCGAATTCCTTGATGGTCTGCCAGTCATTGCGACGCTGGAAGCCGACGCGGCGCAGCTTAATCTCATAGATATCGCCAAGGATGCCGGAGGCCATGATCTCACGGATATGCTGGAAGGCCGGCTCAAATCGTCGATTGTGCCGCGGATAGAGCTGGCCCGGCGACTGGGCCGCCAGTGCGTGCAGTTGCACCGCCTCGTCATGCGTCAGGCAGATCGGCTTTTCTAAAAAGACCGTTTTGCCGGCCTGCAACGCCAGCGCGGCATGGGCGAAATGATCGCAGGAACGCGTGGCGATATCCACCAGTTCCACCGCCGGGTCGGCGAGCAAATCCTCGATAGCGCTATAGGTGCGGCAGCCATAGCGTTCCGCCATCTTCGCGCAACGCTCGGGCAGCACATCGCAGGCGGCGACGAACTGGAATTTCTCACTCCGCTCACGGAGCTCTTCACAGTGCATCCCCCACCCGGCGCGTCCGACGCCCACCAGGCCGATGCGAATGGGATTGGTCGTACTCATCATGATCGATACTGCTCCTAATATCCGTAGTCTCGTCAAACAGCCTCTTAAAATCCGGCGTCGCGCAGGTATTGCCGACTGATGGCCAAGTCAGTATAGGGATCTTGCAAATGAGTATCGTGTTCCACGAAAACCCAGCCGTCATACCCCACCTCAACCAGCGCGCGCATGACGGCGCTGTTATCGAGCCCGATATTGCCCGCGCCTAATTCACAAAAACGTCCGCGTTCCCACCAGGTGTCAAAGCCGATCTCCGGGTGCGTCAACACCCAATCTTTC
>DASXVL010000641.1:0-2882 GCA_036504255.1 Armatimonadota bacterium
TTATTTTTCCAGCATCATTGATCGATATCCTAACTGTTATCTGCGATCGTTCGAACTGGCAGACGACTTCAACAATCTGAAAGCGACCAAACTGCTGAATATGACTCTCCAGTTGCCGCTGAAATAGGCCAGCCTGTTGCATAGTTCCTTCCCAGGCGAATTGCAACTTTGCCACCGGCAATGCCTCACGCATTGTATCATCAAAGTAGGTAACAGCAGTTTTATAATCCTTGCTGACCATACACTGGATAAATTGCCGTGAGATCTCGTCAGGCTTTAGTGGCGCAGTCTTGCAAGCAGTTGGAAACATACAAAGCAACAGTAACTCGAAAACTAACGATGCTATCGTATTTCTCATACTCACTATTTTCCAATAGTAGCGCTCTGTTGTCAATACGATAGTAGGCATATTTGTCATATTACTGGTGAGTTAAAATGCCGAAATATCACTAGATCACGCTGGCTCAACCGCGTTTGCGCGGTCAGGCCGCTAGCACCCTGCCCTGATAGTTCCACTTGAACGGCTTTGCCAGGGTGCGGTTAGGGTACCCTGCGATGTCCTGAGCAGAGGAGTTGTAGAGCAAGCAAGCGGTTGACGCTCGTTAGGCGAGCGTCAACCAGGAGAATAGATGTTCTCAAACGGCTTCTACTGATCTGAACAAACTCTATTCTTAATTCGTTGTCCTCCAGGGTATGCCCCCGGCATGAAGACCAACACGTTCACTGATTGGCGTGAAGCCCGACGATTTCGAGTCGTTGCGTTAGCCCACCAGTGCTGGAGTCAAACCGCCATCGCCGAGGCGCTCGGCTTGACGCAACCGGGGTCAGCCGCATATTGGCACGCGCGCAGACGGGCGGCCCGGAGGCGTTGCGGGCGCATCCGGCTCCCGGACGCGTGCCCCCCGGGGCGACCAGGAGGCTGAGCTGATCACCTTGCTCGCCCAGGGCGCCGAAGCGCACGGCTTCCCGGGCGACTTGTGGACCAGCCGCCGGGTCACGGCGCTCATCGCGCGCCACGTTGGCGTACCCGGCTATCCGATTGCGGAAACGCAACTGAGCCAGCGTGATCTAGTACCTTGGCAACTTAATATTGCTCCAAACAGATGTGTGTGATAGACTAAGGGTATGAGACACCATCGGAAAGTCGTCCTCCCCCCGGACCATCATACACAACTTGAGCGCATCATTCACGCGGGCAAAGTCACCGCCTCCGTGCATGCGCGCGCTCGGATCTTGTTGCTGACCGACTATGGGCAGGGCCAACATCTGACCGACGTGGATATCGCCGCCAGCCTGCGCGTCAGCCAAAGTACCGTCGTGCGCGTGCGCAAACGATATCTCAACGAGGGCTTGGAGGCCATCCTCCAGGATAAACCGCGTCCCGGCCAGCCCCCCAATATCACGGGCGCGGTGGAAGCGCACCTCACGGTCCTCGCCTATAGCGCTCCGCCCGACGGCCATGACCACTGGACGCTCCGCCTCCTGGCCGACCGGCTCGTGGAACTCGGGCACGTGGACCGCATCTCGCATACCGCCATTGGCAAGCGGCTAAAAAAAATCCACGCAAGCCCTGGCTAACGAAAACCTGGTGCATCGGCACCCCATCGGCCAATTACGTCGCCAAGATGGAAGACGTGCTGGCGGTCTACCAGCGCCCGTATGATCCGCGGCGCCCGCAAATCTGTCTGGATGAAACGTCCAAAGAATTGCGCGCCACGCCGCAGGGGACCGAGCCGCTGACTGTGCACCACGCGCGTCGTGAAGATTATGAATACAGCCGGGAGGGCGTCCGGAATCTCTTCCTCTGGGTGGAACCGCTCACGGGACGCCGTCAGGTCACCGTCACCGCCCGGCGCACGGCTGTCGACTTCGCCGAGCAGCTCAAGGCGCTCGTGGAGGAGGTCTACCCCGACGCCGAACGGCTGGTGCTCGTGGTGGACAACCTCAACCCCCATGGCCCCGCGGCGCTCTACCAGCGCTTTCCGCCGGCGGAAGCTTTTCGGCTGGCGCAGAAGCTTGAGTGGCATTACACCCCCGAGCATGGCAGTTGGCTAAACATGGCGGAGATTGAACTGTCGGTGCTGGCGCGGCAGTGTACCAAGGGCCGAATCGCCACCGAGGAGGTGTTGCGGACGAAAACAACCGCCTGGCACGACCGGCGTAATGCCGCTCGGGTGACCATCGACTGGCGATTCACCACCGAGGACGCCCGTATCAAGCTCAAACGGCTCTATCCCAAGTTGGAGCAATATTAAGTTGCCAAGGTACTAGGACCGGATTAGTAAGATAGCTACATTCTTATTATGGCACATACACCTTCCCCAGCACGCGTTGCCGCCACACATAAAATGCCGGCAACGGCACAGCAAACTGCGCATACCAAGCGGCCGCCGAGGCCCCGCTTACCTGCTGATTCGAAACATGTTGCGTCCACAACGCCCATCGCTTCTCGCGTGTCATCGCACACTTCCCTGAATGAAGATAAGGAAAGTATGCAAGAGGACAGGGGAGACGAGAAGGTGGGCAGTATTTACGCTTACTCCTGATCAGGTCATCAGTCTACCTTACGCACGTACGTGGGGATAGGTAGGCGTTATTGGACGGTGACGAAGCTGCGCGGTCATATGAAGATCTGTCAGTGTGCACCAGACCACTCGCAAACTATAATCACCGGGAATCCCCAATGGTATTTGTTCGTTAAGCTTGTCCGGCACGCACCATGCGTACAATACTGATGATAAGCGTGCCAAACACCATCAGCAGCAACACGGGGAGGAGCCAAACGCCCAAGCTCGCAACGCGCTTTAGAGCCACCTGAACCGTCATGATGGTGACATAACCGAAAAGCCAGGTGCTTTCGAACTTTAACCAGCGTATCATAT